>JAVBYP010000079.1 GCA_030823965.1 Sideroxydans sp. | reverse complement strand
TGGAGCCGCTATTGGTGATCGTGGTGAAGGCACCCTGCACAGCTGGGGCCCAGGCGCCGTTCCACCCAGTTGTACCTGCCACATATGAAAAGGTGATAGTGCCCGCGTTGTCCAAGGAGGCTGCACCTGCCATAGCGCTCACTGGCGAGAGTGTAGAGTCGGTGATGGATCCGGCGGGCCCGGGTACGGGCCCATCCACAATGAGCGTATCGCCCGCGGCCAGAGTACAGGCGGTTTGGGCGCCGCTGACTGTGACGGGCGTCGGGCCACAACTGACGGCCAGCGCCTGCGGTGTGGCCAGCGCGGTGAGCGCAAGCACCACGGCAGAAGCCAATGCGGTACGAGTGGAAGAAGGTTTGCCGTGGGATTTTGCCTTTTCACTGGCTACGACGTAGGCGTTGCGGGCGCTGCTCCACACTGTGCGGTAGGTACGATTCGTCACTTCCCCTGAAGTTTTTGATTGGTCTTTGCAGGAGGTACTCACCCTGCTCGAGAATTTCAGCGGGCGATTCTATTCGAGAAGGAAAAACCTCGTCAATTCTTTGCCTTATAAATTGTAATGAAATCAGCGTGGGCTTGATGCTATCGCCTGAGAATACAGGGCAGGCCACTGTGCTACCCAACAGCAATGATGGTCGAATCCCTCCACTTTTATGGCGCGCGGTTGGTGTTCGTGCGGGAAGTGAGCAGCGTAAGCGGTGAATACGGCGCTTGTGATGTTGTTATCAGTAGTTCCGATGAAGTGGGTCTGCCGGAGGGTTTGCAATGCCTGCCAGTCATCTGCCGGGTTGAGTGAGCCGGTGAGCGGGGTGGTGTGGTGCAGGGCTGTCCAAGCGTCGGTGTCGAGGTTGCCAGCGACGGTGATGAGATGTGTCACGTCCTGTCTGCGTGCCGCGACCAATGCCGCCACTGCACCACCGCCGGAGTATCCCACCAACACTAGCGAGTGGGCGTGGTAGCGTTGCTTTAATTTGCTGATCGCATGGTCGGTGGCGACGATGACTTCTGGTGCAAAACGGTGGCTGGTCCAGTAACGGGCCGAACATTCGCGCGCGGCATCCGGTGCGGCATATTGGCAGGGGCGCGCCAGATATACAGCGTCTCCGGGTGTGTGGCGCATAGCCAGTCGTAAGGCGAGCGGGTCGCGCGGTGTAGGGTCAGGCGAAGGGCGGGTGCGGGAAAGCCAAGCTAGGCCATCACCTTCTATATAGATAGTGAGCGTGTCGCTATTTGCAGGCTGGTTCGGCACGTAGGCGGCGAGTTGGAAAGGTTCTGCATCTAGGTAGAGTTTGTGCCAACTGGCCGCTTGCGTCAGTGTGTCGGCATGTTGCCAACGCATCTGTGGAGAAAGATCGGTGCAGGCCGTAAGCGCGAGAGTGAGTAGGTAAAACAGGTGTCTCATGTTCGTTTTGGTGAGAACTCTTCCAAATCTGCACCGACAGTTTTACCAGTACTTGTGTCTGATTCTTGATGATGTGTAGGGTTGGCTGGATTCATGTGCTGGTATTCCTGTTGCGTATCATCTGACTAGTGAAATGAACTCTTCAAATTTTCCACCCTTTGTCCTGGGGAGTTCTTCGGTGAAGTAGGTGAAGCGAAGAGTAAATGGATGGCCCAACGCACTGTGGATGAGCGTGGTGAGTTGCGACTCATGCGCTGAAGTCAGCGGTGCGTCCACCACCAATCTGATCTCTACATCAACTAGCGAGTGTTGTATGGCTTGGTATTGTTTGATGTCAGCAACTTCGCGGAAGCGATAGGCACCTATCAGTGGCCAATGTTTACTGCCATCAGGCAAGGTCACCATGTTGCGCCGCCGTCCCATGATGCGAGACAGAGTGGGGAGTCCGCGTCCGCAGGGGCAAGTGGGGCCGACCTCGGCGTAGTCGCGAATCTCATAACGGATGAGCGGAGTGGCGAAGTTGTGCAGGTCCGTGATGACCACGCGCCCGACCTGCCCCGGCTGGCACTGTCTTCCTGCATCGTCCAACACTTCCACGATCAAATTCTCGCTCTGGATGTGGTACAGACCGCTGACCGGACATTGCAACGCGATGAGGCCTACCTCCTGCGAACTGTACATGTCCACGATGTCGATATCGCCTAGTTTCTTGCAGCGTTCACGCAAGTCCGGATGTAAGGTTTCGCCGACGGTTCGGATATGTTTGAGCGCGGCGGGGATAGGTTCGCCACTTTCATAACGATCCAGCAAGGCACTCAAATTGGAGGGATAGGTCAGCAGATACTTTGGATCGATGCGCGCAAGCCAAGCGATCTGTTGCGCGACATCCATCGCGAGCGGTTGCGAATACGAAGGGCCGGTATCGAACAGTAAAGCAGCTGGGTGTCCCCATCCCATCTTTGCCGCAATGACCGGATCATCTTGTGTGGGTGTCATCGCTTTGATGATGGCGAGCGTGGCGGAGAAGTCACGCTCGTGCCAAAGATGTTCACGCATTGCTAATGCCAGCCAGATCAATTGAGTCACTTCTGTCTTCAGCACAGCGACAGTCTGACCAGTCGAGCCTGAGGTCTGAAGCTTGTGCACTGCGCCATGTTTTTGCGGCAATGCACGGCAATGGATATGCTCGGCTTGATGCATCAACTCGGCGCGTGTCAGCAACGGAATAGTCGAGAAGTTTTCGGTGGACCAATAGTGCTTCACGTCCAGTCCAGCTTGGTCAAAACGATCCTTGAAGAACGGCGAGTGTCGATACGCATGAGCGGCGAGCAGGCCGAATTGCTGAAGTTGTTTTTGCAACAACTCTTCTGGTTGCCACCACTGGCTCTGTTCTAACTGAGACAGCATGGAGAGAAGGTTCGCAGCAACTTGGTCGGGGATGGCGGGCCATGAGATGCCGCCGACACTGCTTTTTAATTGTTGGAGTCGTTTCACTTGCGCGATTCCAGCACGAGGATGGGGCAACGTTCGGCCAGTTCGTATGACCCATAGATCACATCGATCTCTTTGAGCGAATGTGGGATTAACTTACGCACTTGCATCAAGGTCGGGTAGCAATAGCGGGCGTCAGAGCCGCGGTAGAAATCGATGGTATCGATGTCTTCTGTACTCCAATTGGTGGTAGCGGCTAGTTGTTCGCGATCGGTTATAAGTCGGTCGAAGGTGGCCGCAGTTTCGGCGACACTCAATGTGTAGTCAGTCGCTTCCGAAGCGATCGCCATCGACAAGCGCCACTTGAAGGCGTGGAATCCCTTCATCTTGCCGTTGAGGGCTTCTTGGCACACATGTTCACGCGTCTCCTTGTTATCCGCACTGACAAAGACACGCAACAGTATTTTTCCGCCGGGGCGCAGCAGCTTTGAGAGTTGTTCGAAGAAACGTTCGTGTTGATCGGATTGCGACAACAGGGTCAAGCAACCGTCACCGATGATCGTGTCGAATGATGCGGGCGCGAATGGCATTGCCAGCCAGTCGCCCAAAATAGCTTCCCGCCTATTCATCCAGAGTGCAGTGATCATGTCTGCGTTGTTGTCGATGGCGGTGAGTTGCGGCGAAAGTTCAGCCAACTCGGGAGTGACACCAAGCAAGAGGCATCGCCTTGGATCATCCCCCATCGCTGTTCTGAAGTTCTCAATATCTTCGGCGCAGGGGCGCAGCGGTGATCCCAGTCGGCTCCATCGCTTCGCAAATTCCTGCCAGTGCTTGCTTGGTTCTTTGGAGGACATGATCTTCAGTACAGGTTTTTTTCTTCGAGCGCTCTGAATAGGCCTTCGACGTTGTTCTCTGAGAACGGAGCGTCTTTACGTTCTATCAGTTCGATGCGTATCCCTGTTGCTGGGTCGCGATGCAAGAAGGTTTGGCGTATCCCTTCATCCGCGATGATAGGAGTATCTGTATGCCCACCAGCGACACTCACTCTTGCTAGCGCCGCATCGAGATCACTCACGGCAAGCGCGATATGGTGCATCCCGGTCCCAAACGTTTCAATGAACTTCGAGACTTGTGATTCAGGCGAAGTGCCTTGCACTAGAACGATAGTAGAGCTCCCGCATTTCAAGACCGCATACACCATGCTGGAATGGTCACCCGATATATCACTGCGATCGAGCAGCGAGAAACCCAGTGCTTTGGTATACCACGTGATGGATGCATCGATGTCTTCAACAGCAAGAGCGACATGGTCGATACCGATGACCAGATCATTAAGTTGGGATGACAGCATGTCTTTAGTCATTTATTTGTTCGGCACCAAGTCGCCCAATTGTTCCAGTAGCGGGCCCAAGAATTTCTCATACTTGCGCCAACGCTCCACCGAGGTGTTGTATATGGGCTGGCGTACCTGAGTGACGCTGGCCGTTCTTACTTGGCGCTTGGTCTTGTGGAAATCGAGACAGGCTGCATCCCACTCCAGTCCGCAGTATTCCAACAGTTTGCGCGCTTGACCTTGCTGATCGGCCACGATGTCTTCGTACTGCACGTCGTAGAAAGCGCCTTGTGGCAACACCTTGCGCCAGTGCGCCATCAAGCGCGCGTAGTCAACGTAGTAGCGCCCCAACTCGGCGAGGTCGTAGGTGTGTTCTTGTTTTCGGTGGAACAAGCGGGTGAAACAGGATACGCAGGTGTCCACTGGATTACGATTCACGTGGATGATCTTCGCATTAGGTAGCATCAGGTGGATCAACGGCACCGCGAAGAAATTCGCAGGCATCTTGTCGGTGATGTGCTTCGCGCTGGGTGCACGCTCTTTCAAGCTGGCGATGTATTCTGCTCCCCATGCTTTGAGTGTGGCGTGATCGAGATGGCGCAGATTGTCTGGGAAGGAGGTCGTCCTTGGATCAGTCTTGCGGTGAGCGACACGCAAGAGGTCGGGCAGCTCTCCAGCGCCGAACACATCGGGGTGGCTGGCGATGATCTGCTCGGTCAATGTCGTGCCAGAGCGCGGCA
>JAVBYP010000126.1 GCA_030823965.1 Sideroxydans sp. | reverse complement strand
GAACGTGTTCGATCTGGTGTGGGCGAAGAATGGCGACTCGGTGGTGACCTATGGTGACGTGTACCACCAGAACGAGGTGGAGCAATCCAAGTACAACTTCGAACATTCCAATGTCGAGATGCTGTTCCGTCACTTCAATGAATACGAAAGTGAAGCCAAACGCTTGATGGATGCGGGCTTGCCCTTGCCCGGTTTCGAGATGGTGATGAAGTGCTCGCACACGTTCAACTTGTTGGATGCGCGCGGTGCGATCTCGGTGACCGAGCGCGCGGCCTACATCGGCCGTGTGCGCGCCTTGGCACGCCAAGTGGCGCAGGCCTATTACGACTCACGCGAAGCATTGGGTTTCCCCATGGCTAAACAATTGGAGAAGTCCGCATGACGACCGACACACTCTTGATCGAACTACTCACCGAGGAGCTGCCTCCTAAGGTGTTGGAAAAGTTGTCCACCACGTTCGCGGACGAAGTGTTCGCTGCGCTCAAAGAGCAAGCGTTGGTCAGCGCAGACAGCGTATGCACCCCATATTGCACACCGCGTCGTTTGGCGGTGAGCATCACCCGTGTCGCGGCGCTACAGGCTGACCGCATCGTCGAACGTAAAGGGCCTGCGGTCGCGGCAGGGCTGGATGCAGAAGGTAAGCCGACCAAAGCGTTGGAAGGTTTCATGCGCTCTGCCAATGTCACGCTGGCGCAGTTGAGTCGCGTGGGTGAAGGTAAGGCGGAATGTTTCGTGGCGCGCATCGAGCAAAAGGGTAAGGCGCTGGACGAGTACTTGCAGGACATCATCATCCAAGCGCTGAAGAAACTCCCTGTGCCTAAGGTGATGCGTTGGGGTGATTCGGAACACCAGTTCGTGCGTCCTGTTCACGGCCTCACCATCCTGCATGGCAAGCGTGTCGTGATGGCGGATGTGCTGGGATTGCAAAGCGGCAATGTCACCAGCGGTCACCGCTTCATGTGCAGCGAGCCGCGTATCACTATCGAACACGCGGATGATTACGAAGCGACACTTGCCCAAGAAGGGCGAGTCGTCGCCAGTTTCGCCAATCGCCGCGAGACCATCGTTGCGCGCTTGGATGACTTGGCTAACCAGAACGATGCGATCTGGATCGGTCATGCCAACTTCGACCTGTCGAAGTTGTTGAGTATGTCGAACGAAGAGCGCAGTGTATTGAGTGGCCTGCTGGATGAAGTGACTGCACTGGTAGAGTGGCCTGAGGTCTATGTCGGTGAGTTCGAGGCCGAATTCCTCGAAGTGCCGCAGGAATGTCTCATCCTCACCATGCAACAGAACCAAAAGTATTTCCCCTTGTTGGATAGCAACGGCAAGTTGCTGAACAAGTTCCTCATCGTCTCCAACATGCAGGTGAGCGACCCTCATCACATCATCGAGGGTAACCAGCGTGTGGTGCGTCCGCGCTTGTCCGACGCGCGTTTCTTCTTCAATCAGGACCGCAAGCAGAAGTTGGAATCTCGTGTCGAGAAGTTGGGCAACGTGGTCTATCACAACAAGTTGGGTTCACAGTTGCAACGCGTGGAGCGCATCACCACGCTGGCGGGCATCATCGCGCGACTGCTGGGCGCAGAGAAAGCCGATGCGGAATTGGCGGCACGTCTGAGCAAGGCCGATCTCATCACCGATATGGTGGGCGAGTTCCCGGAACTGCAAGGCATCATCGGGCGCTACTACGCGTTCCACGATGGCGAGAAACTGGAAGTGGCGAACGCCATCGAAGCGCATTACCACCCGCGTTTCGCGGGCGATACCTTGCCGCAAGGCGGCTTGGCATGCTCCGTAGCACTGGCGGACAAGTTGGAGACCATCATCGGTATCTACGGCATCGGCCAAGTGCCAACCGGAGATAAAGACCCATTCGGTCTGCGTCGTCAGGCCTTGGGTATCTTGCGTATCCTCATCGAGACACCGCTCGATCTGAACTTGCCGGCGCTGCTCAAAGCGGCAGCCGATAACTTCCCTGCGGGTATGCTGAGTGTCACCGTGGCGGCCGATGTCGAAGGCTTCATGTTGGATAGGTTGCGTGGCTATCTGCGTGAACGTGGTTTTGAAGGCGCACATATCGAAGCCGTGCTGGCTGTGCTGAATGGTCGCTTGCACGAGGCGATGCCGCGTTTGCAGGGCGTACGTACCTTCGCTGCGCAGGAAGTGGCTAAGGACCTTGCGGCAGCCAACAAACGTGTGCAGAACATCATGCGCAAGAACCAAGAAGAGTTAGGTGACTTGTCGAACACCGCCATCAAACTCGACTTGCTCAAGGACGATGCCGAGCGTGAATTGCACCAAGCCATCCAAGACATCACGCCGATGGCGCGCAGCTACTTCGAGCGTGGAGACTACGCCAACAACCTGAAGACGCTGGTCACCTTGAAGCCGTTCATCGATGACTTCTTCGATAAGGTGATGGTGATGGCGGAAGACAAGGCGCTACGTTTGAACCGTGCCGTGTTGTTGCAACAACTCGGCAAGCTGATGAACCAATCGGCCGATATTTCCAAGTTGGCCGCATGAAGCTCATCATCCTAGATCGCGACGGTGTCATCAATTTCGACTCCGACCAGTTCATCAAGAGTCCCGAGGAATGGAAACCCATCCCAGGGAGTTTGGAAGCTATCGCGCGTTTGAACCAAGCGGGTTATCGCGTCGCCGTGGCGACCAACCAGTCTGGTATCGGACGTGGCTTGTTCGACATGCCTACCTTGAACGCCATCCACGACAAGATGCATAAACAGCTGGCGCAAGTCGGCGGCCGTGTCGATGCGATCTTCTTCTGCCCACACACCAATGAGTCGAATTGCGAGTGCCGCAAACCCAAGAGCGGCATGATCGAAGAGGTCGCCATCCGCTTCGGCGTTAGTCTGAAAGGCGTGCCTGCAGTGGGTGATTCGCTGCGTGATTTGGAAGCGGCGAGCCGTTTGGGCGCACAACCGTATCTGGTGCTGACAGGCAAAGGCGCTAAGACGCAAGCCAAAGGCGGCCTGCCTGAAGGTACGTTGATCTACCCTGACTTGGCATCTGTCGTTTCGAGTCTGCTATGACACTTATCCGTTCCCTCATCTTCTTGATCGCGCAATGGGTCTTTACGCTTGTCTACGCGCTGTTCTCACCGATCATGTTCCTCTTCGATCAGCACATGCGTTTTCGTTTGCTGTCGGGGTATGCGCCCGGCACGCTGTGGTTGCTGAAAGTCATCTGCGGTATCCGCATGGAAGTGCGTGGTGTAGAGAACATCCCCAAACAACCTTGTGTGGTGTTGAGCAAGCACCAGTCGGCTTGGGAGACGGTTTCGTTGCAAATGGTATTACCACCTCACGCTTGGGTGGCCAAGCGTGAACTGTTGTGGATCCCATTCTTTGGTTGGCTGTTGGCCTTGTCTAACCCTATCGCTCTCGACCGTAGCAAAGGCAAGGAGTCGATGCGTCAAGTATTGGAGAAGGGTAAGCAAAAACTAGCGGATGGATTCTGCGTGGTGATGTTCCCTGAAGGTACGCGCATCCCTTTCGGTCAGCGCGGAAAATATAAGCTTGGTGGTGCGATGTTGGCCGAGCAAAGCGGCGCGATGGTTTTACCTGTGGCACATAACGCTGGAAAATATTGGGGTAAGAACTCCATTCGCAAACACCCTGGCACCATCATCATGTCGATCGGCAAGCCTATCGCCACCAAGGGGTTGAAAGCCGATGAGATCATTCGACAGACAGAAGACTGGATCGAAGGCGAGATGACCAAGCTGGGTTGATGTTCGGCTCTTCACGTAAATCCGCAGTGCCTATCACAGTCGAGCAACGCACACTTCAGTTGCTCGACAAGCAAATCCCCTACACCTTGAAACGCAGCAAGCGCCGCACTATCGGCTTGCGCATCGATGATCGCGGCTTGACGGTCAGCGTACCTCTGCGCGCGTCTGAGAAATGGCTGCATAGCGTGCTGTTAGAGAAAGCCGATTGGGTCGTTGAGAAGTTGGATGGCTGGCAGTCGAAAAAAGCACCTGTGATCGAATGGCGTGATGAGGCGAGCATTCCCTTCCGCGCTGAGACATTCGTCTTGCAACTCGTGCCAAAGGTGCGCGGGGCTGCACCGAGATTGCAGGAAGATGTTTTGCTCGTTCCTGTGGGCGAAGATGCGGACGCTGCACGTATCGAAAAGGCGGTGACTGCGTGGTATCGAATCGAGGCGCTTCGAGTATTTGAGGAATGTGTGGATCACTTTTCCCCGCTGATGAGCGTGTCGCCCAGTGCGGTCAAACTATCTTCGGCGCGCACCCAGTGGGGCAGCTGTACGGTACGTGGCGTGGTGCGGCTCAATTGGCAGTTGGTGAAGATGCCTTTGCACCTCATCGATTACGTGGTGGTGCACGAGTTGGCGCATCTGGTCGAGATGAACCACTCGGCTGCGTTCTGGCGTGTGGTGGAAAGTGCTTGTCCTGACTACAAGCGATGCCGCAAAGAACTACATTCTTACGGCATCGCTGAATAGATGCGATGCAGGTGATCCCTAGAAATGGAGATTCGAGCCTTGCTCCGAGAATAGCGCTGTCAATTTGGAGAACAGTTCACTGTCGTCGCGTTGGCTCAGCCAACCTTCCTCACGGAAGGCAAAATGGAACCCTCCCGACTTGGCGGCTAGCCATATCTCTTGATTCGGCACATGGCGGTTCACGATGATCTTGTTGCCATTCTCAAATTCGATCTCCATCACTACGCCGTTGCTGTCGTAGTCGATATCCTGATCGCTTGAGTCGATCACGCGTTCGATATGTGCGAATGCCTTGTCGGCAAGCTGGTTGAATTCATTCTCGTTCATATTTAGATCCTTTATCGCCGTCCGATCAGCATCATGCTGTCGTTTTGACTCACTTGAAAGTTGCGTAATACGTTGGCGCCGAGCAGGTTGATCTCCATATTCGGCATCACG
>JAVBYP010000056.1 GCA_030823965.1 Sideroxydans sp. | reverse complement strand
CAACTCACTGGCATATTCTGTGAGCAATGACTTGATCTCCTCCTGCGTCGCAACGTGTGCCTTCTTACAATCTTTGCACAAACGTTTCGCCAATCGCTGCGCCAAGATGCCAAGTAAGGCATCCGCGAAGTTGAAGGGGTCCATCCCCATATCCAATAGACGGTTGATCGATTCAGGTGCGCTGTTGGTGTGCAAAGTAGCGAACACCAAGTGACCTGTGAGAGACGCTTCGATACCGATGGAAACTGTCTCTTTGTCGCGCATCTCACCCACCATGATCACGTCTGGATCAGCGCGCAAGAAAGCGCGCATGATGGTGGCGAAGTCGAGACCGGCTTTTTTGTTGATCTGTACCTGGCGCAATCCCTTCTGCGTGATCTCGACAGGGTCTTCTGCGGTCCATATCTTGGTATCTGGCGTATTGATGTGCTTCAAGATGGAGTGCAAGGTAGTGGTCTTACCAGAACCAGTTGGGCCGCAAACGAAGAACAATCCGTAGGGTTTGCTCACTGTTTGTTTCACCAGCTCCAAATTGCGCGCAGAGAACCCCATGTTGTCTAGGGGGATGGGGTCACCCGATGCCAAGATACGCATCACCACGTCTTCCACGCCGCCTTGAGAGGGGATGGTCGCGACACGAAGCTCGATATCTAGCGGGCCGTATTTCTTGAATTTGATCTTGCCGTCCTGCGGTTTTCGCTTCTCTGAGATATCCAGATCGCACATGATCTTAAGACGTGTGACGAGTGCATTACGGTAAGTCGATGGCACTTCGATATAACTCAGTAGTGAACCATCCTTACGCAGACGGATACCAGTCTTACCTTTTCCAGGCATCGGCTCGATGTGAATATCGGATGCCCCCATCTTGTAAGCATCCACGATGATCTTATTCACCAACTTGACCAACTCGTTGTCCGCCGCTGCGCTGACATCGTCTTGGCTTACAGAACTGACATCCTCTTCCTCACCACCCAGCGACGTCAGCAAGTCATCCATCGAACCCATGTCGTCAAAGCTACCCGTCACATCACCGCCACTGGAGGAGGTGTTGCTACCTCCGTAGAACAGATCGAGTGTGGCTTTGAACTCGCGCAAGGTACAGACTTTGTAGATCAGGCGATTCTTTGGGAAGATGTTGTTGACGACGCGCGATGCCTGTATCCGTTCCGGATCGGTGGTCAGGATGACGACGCCTTCTGGCGTGTCGTCGATGGGGACCCAATGACTGCTCTCAACATACTCGCGTCGCAAGTTGCGCAATAGTTCGGATGGCTTGATGCGATCGGCCTTGTGTGGCTCGTATGGCACGCCAAAGAAACTGGAAAGTGCTTTGCCGAGTGCTTCCGTCTTGACTTGGAACTCATCGAGCAACACGTCTTCGATATCCACACCTTTACGACGCGCGGTGCGCGTAGCTAGTTCGAATTCGGCTGCGGACATCACCGCATCGGATACCAGATAATCGTATTTGGTCTTGACCGCCCCTGCCTGCTGCTGACGTTGCCGCAAAGCCACGGCCAAGGTTTGTGCTAGTTCGCGCACCCCCTCCTCGACCATCTGGGGGAATGGCATGCCCGCCTTGTTGTTGATGACTTGCATGACACCCACCAAGTCACCATTCTCTTCCATGATCGGCGCGACCAACATCTGCTTGGTGCGATAACCCGTTCTCTTATCTACATCTTGCAGGAAACGCAATGTCGTACTATGGGACGCGAGTTCTTGCTCGTCGTACACATCTTTCAGATTCAGCAATTTCTTGTTGAATGCGGCATAGCCCGCGATACTCTGCTCTGCGATAGGGAGTTTCAGGTCTTTGAACGAATTCAAACCTGTCTTTACTTTGGAGATAAGGGATGCTTTGTCATCTCCTACGACGTAGATGGTCAAGCGATCGGCATTGAACAATAGACAGATGTCTTTACTGACATCGAGCATGATCTCGTCGATATTGCTGGTGGCATGTATCTTATTGGTGACATGGTTGAGGTTCTTGGTGAACTCCAACCTGATGGTCATCTCGCCTGCGCTACCTTGTACCGGACTATTCATGCTTCCCCCTGCAATCACTGTTGCTGCGCCTTAGGCACAGACCACAAACCATTCTCTAATACATACACATCGTATCCCGCTTGCGCCAGTATGAACGCAGCAGCCGCGCTACGCCGTCCACTCTGGCAGTAAGCGATATAAGGCGTCGCTTTGTTCAACACCCCGATCGCATTACGCACATCATTCAGCGGCACGTTGATCGCGCCTGCCAATTTGTCATATCGATATTCAGGTGGATGGCGCACGTCAAGCCAGATCGCCCCTTGCGCGACTTTCTGCTTAGCCTCCGTGAAACTGATGCGATGCAACAAAGGCTCTTTCATCAACTCCAGAAAATCTTGTTTCTTCAGACGCAGCAACACGCCATTGCTCTTCATAGTCACGGTAGCGTTGCGCTTTGTATCGGAGATCAAGGCCTCTTCACCGAACACATCGCCCGCCTTCAATTCGGCCAACACGAGATTGGCACCACCTACCAAGCGCGTCACTTGTGCGCGACCACTTTCTATCAAATAGTAATAGTCGCCGTCTTCACCCTCGCGGATGATGGCATCCTTCTCCCACACCCCGATAGCTTCGACCCGGCTGAGTAGTTTCCCGATATTGGCAGGAGGTAGATGCGCGAACGGACCATGATTCAGATTCTCTGCACTGAACATGCCAGAGTTCAACAATCTGCGAACGGCTGCTTCTGAACCTTCTTTATCCGCAGGCAGTTTTGCATCTTCGTGATGACCGAACTGATCCCAAGTCACCATCCGATCGAGCAGATCATCGTCCACTCGCAACAACTGTGCTCTATTCAATGCCTTGGCAGATAGAATGTCAGGCTGACGCTTTCCGATGGGATGGCGCGCCCATTCCGAATCCGCACGGATGACGACCTTGTTGCCATCGGCATATACCAGCTCCATCTCTCCACGCACCAAGTAGACCGACTGACCAGTCAGAGGATGTGCAGCGAATGGGTCTTGCCCCGCATTGACCGTCTCGACGTTGCAATAATCCAGCAATTCTCTAAGGCGTGCGGGACTAAAACTAGAGATGGGCTCTAGTGCAGCTAACACTCTGATGTCGATCATTTCATTCATAGAAATCGTCTACTCAAAATTCGAATTCTTGTCCGTTTTGTAAGATCTTTGGCGTGAACTTCTTCACTTGTTCTGCCACCTGCTTCATCGTCAATTCCACCTCACCTGGCTTCAAGTGGGTGATGAATATCTCGGGTTGCGATTCTAACTTGCCCAACTCCTCTGCCAACAAGCTAGGACAAAGATGTTTGGAGAGGACCGCCAACTCTTTCTCGGCATCCGAAAAAGCCGTCTCAATGATCAGGTATCTCAGATTCCGTATGCGATTGACCTCATGCCAGAACGCATCACACGTCGTCGTGTCTCCGCTGAACACCAGACTCGCGACACCACTATCCACCTTGAATCCGACCGCTGGAACCACATGATTGACAGGTAGTGCAGTTAAGCTTCGCCCTTCGACCACAACAGCCTCTCCCAACCTTATCTCTTCGTAACGCATCACGGGTTGATGCATATTGGGGATAGCCGAAAAGTCAGGCCATATCTCCCAATTGAAGACATGTTTCTTGAGAATGGCGATGGTCTCTGCAGTCGCATGGATCAGCAGCGGCTTATCACGCATGAATCCGACGCTATCGACCAGCAGTGGCAAGCAGGCGATATGATCGAGATGCGAATGTGTGACGAAGATGTGATCGATCATGCTCATCTCAGCCAGACTCAAATCTCCCAATCCCGTCCCCGCATCGATCAGCACATCATGGTCGAGCAAAAGTGAGGTCGTACGGAAATTACCGCCGATCCCACCACTGCACCCGAGCACTCTTAGCTTCATCGACATTCGACTCACTTGGTCTTGAAAGTGAACACGCCATCCCAATTCTCGCCGGGCGGCTCCTTGCGGAAATAAGCTACGCGCTCCGCATACACTTGATACAACTTCGATTGTGGTGACATATTGCGCAGACTCAGCAACTGCAACTCTGCTTTATCCCAGTCTTGTTTGCGATATAGACGCAAGGTCTGATGGAACAGTTTGATCTCTTCCTGCACTTCCTTGCTGACTTCTTCCAGCAAACCTACCGGCTCGAAGATGGCGACTGGCTGGACCTTACCTTTCACGCGCACGAGATCGACTTCTCGATATACGAATTCGGGAGCTTGCTCCTTGGTATGCTCCCCCACGAGGACGCCAGCTCCGTATTCTTTGGTGATGCCCTCCAAACGTGATGCGAGATTCACAGCATCGCCCATCACCGTATATGCCACACGCACTTCAGACCCCATGTTACCGACGCTGACACGCCCGGTGTTGATACCGACACCGATATGTATCTCAGGCCAACCACGCTCTTTGAAATGAGGTTGCAATCTCGCCAACTCCAACTGCATCTCTATCCCTGCTAGAACTGCATTGTGTGCATGTTCGGGCAACGGGTTAGGCGCGCCCCAGAACGCCATGATGCAATCGCCCATGTATTTGTCCACCTTACCGTGGTGCTTGGAGATGACGCGCGACAAAGGGGTCAGGAACTCGTTCATCAAGAGACTCAAATCCTTAGGGTCAAGCCCCTCGGAGATCGTGGTGAAGCCCCGCACATCAGAGAACAAGATGGTCATCTCACGACTCTCACCCTCCATCGACACCACTTGCTCAGGATGTTTGCTCATCTCATCCACCAGTTCGGTAGGCACGTATTTGCCGAACAAATGTGTGATCTGACGTTTGGAACGAGACTCAACGAAATAACCGAACGACATGTTCAGAGCGAACAATCCCAAGATCATCAATATGCCTCCCGCCAACGGAAGTGCGATATCACCGTATTCCCACAGGTATCGATTCAGCACGATGTCTCCCGTCATCGTACCCAATGTAACCAACATGCCACGCACTGGACTCAACAGAGGCAGGACCACGCTCAGTGAGATGCCGA
>JAVBYP010000139.1 GCA_030823965.1 Sideroxydans sp. | reverse complement strand
TCGAGCGAATGAAGAATGGAGAGGTCGTGGATGTGGAAGGGCCGATGGGGGAGTTCATCCTGCATGAGAAGACTGAGCGGCCTGTGTACTTCCTAGCATTCGATGGCGGTTTCGCTCCGATAAAAAGTCTGGTCGAGCATGCCATGTCGCTTGAGATAAACGACATCCATCTGCACTGGGTCGCCTCAGACCCTACGCAGCTCTACCTAAGTAATGTGGGGCGTGCATGGGGAGATGCTTTGGATAATTTCCACTATTCCGAGCATACGATCACTTTCGATCTGCGCGCACCCAGTGTGAAGCATGAGTCTCAGTTGTTGCAGCACCTGCAAGAGATGAATGACGCAGACCACAGCATGCGTCTGGCCGATGTCTATCTGGCAGGGCCTGAGGCAGCCGTAGTCGTGGCTGAGAAGTTCTTTTTGAATCTGGGCATGCCTAAATCGCGTGTCTTTGTCGAAGTCGTTAGATGAACCCAACTAGGAGAAGCGTGATGATCAAGAAATTCTTGCTGTCCGTAGCATTGTTGTCTGTCACCAGCGCGACGTTTGCGGCTGATGTCATATTGAAGCCGTTCGTTCTAGCTTCCAAGAGCGCGGGCACGGTCGCCGAGAAGACCGTTCAAGTCAAAACCGCCTTGACCAGTGCCGGATTCACCATCGCCGGTGAATACGCGCCTTATGCGGGTGCACATGTCATCGTCGTCACCAACGACGAACTCAAGAGCAATGCGGCAGCCAGCGAATTCGGCGGCTACGGTGCAGTACAGCGCGTATCCCTTACCGAGGCGGGAAAGGAAGTACAGGTGAGCTATACCAACCCCGTCTACATGTCACACGTGTATCGCATGAAGGGTGACCTGTCTGCGGTGTCTACCGCATTGGGTAATGCATTGGGGCGTGTGGAAGAGTTCGGTGCGCAAGGCATGACAGCGAAGAAAGCACGTAAATACCATTACACAATCGGTATGGAATATTTCGATGAGCCTAGCCTATTGGCCGAATACGCTAGTTACGAAGAAGCGGTGCAAGCCGTGGATGCCAAGCTGGCCAACAACAAGAATGGCGTGAGCAA
Source organism: Sideroxydans sp. (assembly GCA_030823965.1). GTDB lineage: Bacteria > Pseudomonadota > Gammaproteobacteria > Burkholderiales > Gallionellaceae > Sideroxyarcus. The sequence goes on along the minus strand of JAVBYP010000139.1, from coordinate 3,954 downwards.
GGTCTATCGTGTCGACGTGACGGGCAAAAAAGAGAGTGTGTTCGGTGTCGGCTTGAAAGGCAGTGATGGCACGAAATATATGGACGACCGCTTCGTCATGTCCGAGATCGACTTCCGTGATGTCAAATCCACCGCGCATCTCCCTTACGAAGTCCTGGTCTCTGGCAACAAGGTCTATGCACTGTATGCGCGTTTCCGTATCGCCATCGACTTCCCTGATCTCAGCATGATGGGTAAGAACAGCTTCATGAACATCATGAAGACACCTGAAGCGATCCGCGAGGCATTGCAAAAGACAGTACAGAAGTAATCGATAGGAGGATTCGCTATGAGCGCAGCATTATTCGAGGCAGTGAATCGCGGTGATGCAAAGTCGGTGCAACAGTTGTTGTCGGCTGGGGCGGATGTCAATGCATTGGATGAGGCCGGTTGGACGCCTTTGGCGCGAGCTGTGTACAGCCAAGAGTTGAAACACGGCTTCCTAGATGTCGTGCAAGTGCTGATCGAAGCAGGCGCGAACCTTGAGGCGACCATCGGCTATGCAGTGCGTCCATTGATGTTGGCGGCTGGCTATGGTGAGACGGATATCGTCGATCTGTTGATCCGTTCAGGTGCGGACGTGCTGGCCAAGAACGAAGGTGGCTTCACTGCGCTGATGATGGTGAAGCAGAAACATTACGTCGATGTCGTCAACCTGTTGCACGAGGCCGAACAGCTCGCAGGATTGGGCGAGGGCAGCTGTGCCAGCAAGAATGCGCCTAATGCCAACGTCATCACTTTCCTAAAACGCAATTAAAAGAGACACGATATCCAATGGCCTATTTCATCTATCGAATCAAGACGCAGCCTATCAAGATGTTGGATAAGATCGAGCAGCACGATACTTATCGTGCTGCTTCCGACAGGGTGAAATCCTTACGCACCGAAGAAGCCGCCAAAGGTTCGACGGCGCTCATCAAGATGATCCATGCGGACAATGAGTTACATGCGGAAGATCTGCTGAATCAGGTGCGTGAGCGCCAGCCTGAATTGGGGGATGACTGACCCCCTGCGATGGATGAATCTGCATACAAGTCGATGCGTGGATCATGGTCGGATCGCAGCTGTGCATTTGAAAAAACCGTACTCACGAAATGTGTGTATTGTTCCCAAGTAGAGAAGCACAATCTGGCAGAACGTGAAGTCGTGTTATGTCAGGATGCGCTGCATAGGTCACGCTGCATCTCCTTGTATCAGCTGCTTCGTTCCAACTTCACTTTTGCATTGGGTGTGACGCACATCGACGATCCGCTGCCGCACGCGAAGGAGATGCGATTGCAATGCGGTGGCCTGATCGGTTTGCAGTATGTGGTGGATGGGAAGGTCGAAGTGAATGATGTGTCACAACTGTTGGATGCGGCACAACAGTCGTTCGGGGAATTAGAGCAGCTACCATTCCAAGAGGTCGTGCTGGCAGCCAAGATGCACTATCGTTATAGAAGATAGAAGGGATATGAAGAAGATGGCGTTCCAAGCAACAGGGATCACACTGCATCAGGAATCGCGCTTGCTGGAGATCGGTTTCAATGATGGGCAGACGTTCAGTTTTCCTTATGAGTATCTGCGGGTATATTCGCCTTCCGCCGATGTCACAGGACACTTACCTGGTGAGGAGGTGTTGCAAGTCGGTAAGCAGGATGTGCGTATCAAAGATGTCGCGCCTGCTGGCAGCTATGCACTACAGATCACCTTTGATGACGGACATGACAGCGGTATCTATACGTGGGAATATCTGCATGGATTAGGAAGCCGTCAGTCCGAATTGTGGCAAGACTATCTAGAAAGAATGGCAGCGGCCAACGCCAGTCGTGAGACGAAGCGCTGAGCAAAGAATGACAGGCGCCACTAATAATTCAAAGTTCTAAGCAAGACAAGGCGCGAACGAAAAATTGCGACGCAGCATATATGAAATATGTAAGGAGCGATTTTTCGTGAGTAACGCAGTATCGCGACGAAATTTGGATTATTTGAGGTGCCGTGATGATTGATCAATCAATATACTAAGGTGGGATTAGCGATGAGTGTGAATGAGACAGATGTACAGAGCGCGTTGAAGAATCTGATCGATCCGAACACGAAGAAGGATTTCGTCAGCGGCAAGTCGGTGAAGAACATCAAAGTGAGTGGCAGCGATGTGAGCTTGGACATCCTGCTGGGTTATCCCGCCAAGAGCGTGTGGGCGGAGATACAGTCCTTGGTCGAGAACCATCTCAAGACTGCACTGCCCGGTGTGACTAGCGTCAAGGCCAATGTGAGCAGCAAAGTCGTGCCACATGCGGTGCAGCGCGGCGTGAAACTGGTAGATGGCGTGAAGAACATCATTGCAGTCGCCAGCGGCAAAGGTGGGGTAGGTAAGAGCACCACGGCAGTCAACCTGGCCCTGGCATTGGCTGCTGAAGGCGCGCGTGTCGGCATCATGGATGCAGACATCTACGGCCCATCACAACCCACCATGTTGGGTATCAGCGGTCAGCCAGATTCTCCAGATGGCACCATGATGAATCCAATGACAAACCATGGTCTGCAAGTCATGTCTATCGGATTCCTGATTGATGGGGACACTCCGATGATCTGGCGCGGCCCTATGGCGACTCAAGCGTTGGACCAACTGTTGCGCAAGACCAAGTGGGACAACCTCGACTATCTGGTGGTCGATCTGCCGCCCGGCACTGGCGATATCCAATTGTCACTCGCACAGACAGTTCCTGTAACCGGTTCGATCATCGTCACTACCCCGCAGGACATCGCACTGATGGATGCCCGCAAGGGACTCAAGATGTTCGAGAAGGTGGATGTGAAGATCATCGGTATCGTGGAGAACATGAGTACCCATATCTGTTCCAATTGTGGTCATGAAGAGCATATCTTCGGCGCTGGTGGTGGCGAGAAGATGTGTGCCGACTACAGTGTGGAGTTCTTGGGCGGATTGCCGTTGGATATCCGCATCCGCGAACAGTCCGATTCGGGCACGCCGACCGTGGTGGCTGAGCCCGACAGCAATTTGACCAAAGTCTATCAACAGATTGCACGCCGTGTGGCCGTGAAGATCGCCGACATGGCGCAAGACCATAGTGCCGTCTTCCCCAAGATCGTGGTGCAGAACACATAATTCGATGAGTCAGTTCTCGCCCTTGCAGGATCGCTTCGGTCGCCGCATCGACTACCTCAGGTTGTCGGTAACCGACCGTTGCGACATGCGTTGCAGTTATTGCATGCCGCAGGGGTTCAGCGATTACGAAGAGCCTGAAGATTGGCTGACCTTCGACGAGATCGAGCGTGTCGTCGCATCTTTTGCGCGCATGGGGACTTCCCGTTTTCGTATCACTGGGGGCGAACCGTTGTTGCGTCGAGACTTGAGTGGATTGGCGACACGGCTTTCTACTTTGCCTGGGGTGACGGATATGTCACTCAGCACCAACGGTACGCAGTTGGCACGTCACGCGGCAGCTCTCAAACAGGCGGGCATCACTCGACTCAATGTGAGTCTTGATTCCCTGTGCGCAGAGCGACTGCAAAGCATCACGCGACGGGACGCTTTGGCGCAGATATTGGATGGATTGCTGGTGGCGAAGGCGTGCGGTTTCGATCCGATCAAGATCAACATGGTGGTGATGGCGGGCGTGAACGAGGATGAGATCGAAGCGATGGCGGAATACTGTTTCCGTCATGGTTTTGTGCTGCGACTGATCGAGACCATGCCGATGGGCGAGACTGGACGCAATTCTGGTTATGTCGATCTGCAACCTATCCGTCTGCGTCTGCAAGCGCGTTTCGGTCTGGTGGATGGACTGGTTCGTGGCGGTGGTCCCGCGCGTTATCTGGTATCCCCCGATGGCTCGGGGAGCATCGGTTTCATCACCCCGATGTCGCAACATTTCTGCGAGACATGTAATCGTGTGCGCCTAGCGGTCGATG
>JAVBYP010000245.1 GCA_030823965.1 Sideroxydans sp. | reverse complement strand
CCACGCTCTTGTCGTTCGCCCTTGCTCACCAAGTCCGTACCTTGCAGGTCTGGGTCATGCAGGAGTTCGCGGATCATCTCGGCAGAGTGCAACATCTCGATCATGCGCGCCCAGTGGAATCCCAAGGTCGCCTTAGCCGCTTTGCCGCCGTCATGCGCGATGAAGGTCTTACGCTCGGCTTCTGCCAGTGGTGAAGGAATGAAGTCACATTGGGTCACACGGCTCAACGGTCCGACGCGATACCAGCCCTGCTCTGCGCCGAGTTTGCGCAAGAAGGGGAATTTCATGTACGACCACGGCTTCACGTCCTCGAATATCTCGTCCCAGTAATGGCTGTAGTCGTAATGGTCGAACAAGGTCTGACCGTTCATATCACGTGCCCGTAATCCACCGTGATACAGATCCATCGCGCCGTCAGCACGCACCAGATTCAGCGTATGCGCTTGGAAGCTGCCGAAGCTGTTGTAGAGGTCAGGGTTCAACTCAAACAATTGTTTGATGATGCCGACCGCATCCAAACTCCACGCCACCATCTGATCGGCGTCTTTGAGCAGGTAGTCACGCTCTTCGATTGAGACGTTCTTGTTCACGCCACCCGGTACAGAGCCCGTGCCGTGAATGCGCTTTCCTGCTGTGATGCGGATGACTTCTTGCCCGAACTTGCGTAGCAGCACACCTTGTTTGGCGATCTCTGGATACGCGGCGGCGATGCCGACGATGTTGCGCTTAGCCATATCTGAATCAAAGCCGAACAACAAATCGGGTGAACACAGGTGGAAGAAATGTAGCGCGTGAGATTGCAACATCTGGCCGTAGTGCATCAGACGGCGCACTTTCTCAGCAGTCGGAGTCAGCGTCGCACCCACGATCATGTCCATCGCTTTACTCGCAGCCAGATGGTGGCTGACCGGACAGATACCGCACAGCCGCTGCACCATCACCGGCGCTTCCCAATATGGACGACCTTGGATGAATTTCTCGAAGCCACGGAATTCCACGATGTGCAAACGTACCTGATGCACGCGATCGTTCTCATCCAGTAGCAGCGTCACCTTGCCGTGACCTTCCACGCGCGATACCGGATCGATGGCGACGCGGCGCAGGTTCTCGGGGTGTTCAGCAGTCTCTAATTTTGTATTGATATCAGTCATATTTGATCAATCCATGCCCAAGCTCAGGTGTCTTACCTGCGATGAGGTCAGTCAAGAATTTCCAGATGGCATCCGCCGAAGGGGGGCAACCGGGGATGAAGTAGTCGATCTTCACCACTTCATGTAATGGGTGCACCTTGTCCAAGGGGAGCGGCAACTCAGGGTCGTTCGGGATGTGCCCATGCACAAGCCCTGGCTCGGTGAGATATACCTCGGTCAGGCAGCTACTCAGATCTAGGTGATTACGTTGTGCGGGAAGACCGCCATTGATGGCGCAGGCGCCGATGGCGATGAGGACTTTGCAGTTCTTGCGAAACTCGCGCAGCACGTGCACGTTCTCTGCGTTGCAGATGCCGCCTTCGACTAGACCGATATCGCATGGCCCGCAATGCTTGATGTCGGTCAGGGGCGAACGGTCGAACTCGACTAGTTCCAGCAAGGGGAACAAGCGCTCATCGATATCCAAGATGGACATGTGGCAGCCGAAACATCCTGCGAGCGAGGTAGTGGCGATGCGCAGTTTCTTCTTCTCAGTCATGCGCTTCTCCTGATGGAAGACGCGGCGCATCATCCAGTGCTTGTTCGCTGATCGGACGCTGGTCGTAACGGCGCTCACCAATGGGTGTGCTGAAGCCGACACCTTTCTTGATGATGACCCCGACCGGGCATACGCTCATCGCCTTGTCGGTGAGTGCGATATCAGTGTCCTTTAGCAGCCCCGACTCTGCATTGACGATGAGATGTTTGCTATTGCCCCGCCCCGCCAATGCGAAGACGTGTTTGCCGTCCACCTCGGCCGAGGCATTCACACACAACTCGCACAGGATGCAACGGTTGAAGTCGAGCAGGATGTCCGGATGAGATGCGTCGAGCGGACGGTCCGGGAACTGATGACGGAAGCCCGCGCTATGTACTTCAAGGTCATAGCCCAATGCTTGCAAAATGCAGTTGCCACTCTTCTCACACGATGGGCAGAAATGGTTGCCATCAGCGAACAGCATCTGCACCAAGGTACGGCGCAATGCATTCAGTTCTTCGCTGTCACTCTCCACTTCCAGTCCTGCTTCGGCAGGCATGGTGCATGAAGCCGCCGTACGACCATTGACCTTGACGGTGCATAGCTTGCAGCTGCCGTGCGGTTTGAATTCCGGGTGGTAGCACAGATGTGGGATGTAATGCCCCGCTGCCAGTGCGGCTTGCATCACGGTCTGGCCTGATTCGAAAACCACCGGTTGGCCGTCGAGTTGGAAGGTGTCGCTCATTCGTTTTCCTTCAGATGTGCGCCCGCATCATCACGCCCTGTCATCTGCCTAGCTCTGGCCAATGCGCCATCAAGGTCGAAGGCAGGCTTGAACGAGAGCGATTTGAGTCTGCTCTCATAAGCGGGACGGAAATGTTTGAGGGTATGTAACACGGGGTTGCAGGCCGTTCTTCCAAGTCCGCAGTGGGAAGTGGTCTGTAGCACGTGATCGAGATTCTCCACTTCGGCTAAGTCATAGTGCGTGCCCTGCCCTGCGGCAATCTTGTCCATGGTCTGTTTCAGCATGGAGGTCCCGACACGGCATGGTGTGCAGAATCCACAGCTCTCATGCGCGAAGAAATGCACGAAATTGCGAGCCACTTCGAACATGTCGCGACTGTCATCGAACACCATGAAAGCGCCAGCGGTCGGCAGGTCTTCGAATCCCAATTTGCGGCCAAACTCGTGTTCACCGATACAGATACCAGATGGCCCGCTGATCTGTACCGCTCTGGTATTCACTGCGCCACAGTCGTTGAGTATCTCTTGCACCGAGACGCCAAATGGATATTCGTAGATACCAGGACGCGGGCAGTCTCCCGATACGGAGATGAGTTTGCTGCCTGTGGATTTACTGGTGCCGATAGCACTGTATTTATCTGCACCCATATGGATCGCCAGCGCGGCTTGGCAGAAGGTCTCGACGTTATCCAAGGCGGTCGGTTGTTGCAGGTAACCTTGAGTGACGGGGAATGGGGGACGGTTACGTGGCACTCCACGCTCACCTTCGAGCGATTCGATGAGTGCCGACTCCTCGCCGCAGATATAGGCACCTGCTCCAAGGTGTATCTCGATATCGAAATCAAAACCACTCTGACCAAGTATGTCCACTCCCAGCAGGTTGCTTTCGCGACGACGTTGCAACACACCTTTCAAGTGATCGAGCAGGTAACGGTATTCTCCACGCAGATAGAGGAAGCCTTGCTTGGCGCCCACAGCCAATGCGCACAAGGTCATGCCTTCGAAGACCAGATCAGCCTGACGGGTCAGCAGTACGCGATCCTTGAACGTACCCGGTTCGCCTTCATCAGCATTGCATACGACGTAGTGTTGATTGCCTTTCGCATTGCGACAGGCTTCCCACTTCAGCCCCGTGGGATAACCCGCGCCACCACGTCCACGTAGGCCAGAACGCTTCACTACGTCCACGATGGCGGCACCACCTAGTGTCAGTCCGGCCTGTAACGCCTCGCCATAAGCCATAGTGTTACCCAATATCAGCCCTGCACGGTGGATGTTGTCTTCCACGTAGAAGAAATCGGCAGGCCAATCGTTCAAAGGAGTGCGATTGCGGATCAGTTGTCCTATCTCTTGGATGCGTTGATGGGTGAGCTTGGTGATAGCGCGCTCGTTGACGAGCATGGCTGGCCCTTGGTCACACATCCCGGTGCAAGAGGTGGTGCCGATACTGAGCAGTCCATCCTCCGATACCTTGCCAGGTTGCAACCAGAGCTGTTGGCACATGCGCTCCATCAAGGTCTGGCTACCCAACATGCGGTCAGTGATGTTGTCAGAGAACAGGACGCGGTATGTACCTTGCGATCTTAGGTGTAGGAAAGAATAGAAAGATGCGACACTTTCGATACGGTTGCGCGGGATATCCAACGCTTCAGCAATGAAAGAAACAGCCGCATTGGGGATGAAGCCAAGGTGTTCTTGGACTTCCCGCAATATCTGTAACAACTTGGTGGAATCATTTGCATGATGACCTAGCACCTGCTGTAATAAAGACAAGTCTTTAGGTTCTAGGAATCTTGGGGAAGGTGAAACTGCTTCGTGTACCATATGCGGCGTTCAGCTTTAAAGTGTACGTAGACTAACAAAGGCGTGTGTCAGCATTATGAAACAATATTCGCATCGAATCTCGATTTTATGGGCAATAACCTACCTTTTCACTTCATCACTGGCCTTTGCTCACACAGGTGTAGGTGAGACTCATGGATCGTTGGCAGGTCTTGCACATCCCTTCAGCGGTTTCGATCATTTGGTAGCTATGGTCTCCGTTGGTTTGTGGGCGGCTCAATTGGGTGGTCGCGCGACTTGGATGGTTCCTCTCAGTTTCGTTTCTGTCATGGCGGTGAGCGCTATCTTGTCGATGTTCATCACACCAATTCCCTTTATCGAGGGGGGCATCATTCTTTCTGTCTTGCTGTTGGGTTTACTGATCGCCGCTGCGATCAGGCTACCGATCCTACTCAGTGCGATCGTCGTTGGGATATTCGCCATCTTTCACGGATTCGCGCATGGAGCGGAGATGCCAGTAAGTAGCGATGCATTGACCTATGCGGGAGGCTTCATTATTTCGACAGCCTTGCTACACCTTGCTGGTATCGGTCTAGCCGTAGCATTTCAGAAGGTCGGTCGTGCTCAATGGTTGCGCCTCTCAGGTGCGGCCGTTGTTGTGGGTGGATGTGTCACACTTTTTAGCTTCTGAAATTCCTTATGGGCACTCCTAAAAATCCAAATTTCGTCGCAATACTGCGTTATTCACAAAAAATTACTCCTTACATATAAGACATATGCCGCGTCTCAATTTTTTGTTCTCGCCTTGTCTTGCTTAGAACTTTGAATTTTTAGAAGCGCC
>JAVBYP010000049.1 GCA_030823965.1 Sideroxydans sp. | reverse complement strand
TGGCGGGGCCGAACTCTGCACCCGGGCAAAAAGCCGCGATAGGTCGGTCGCTACTCAGTTTGAATCGTTCCAGTACCAGTTTCTTTTGTTCCTCACTCACCTGCAGGCGCGGATTCTCTATAGGGCGAGTGATATCTTGCCCGTTGACTTCAGCCAATTGTGAAAAACGTTCGACCATCAGGGGGAGCTTGGCTTTATCCAGCTTGCGCGCATCGTTGAGTAGGCCGAAGCGCATCTCACCGACGAAGCCAGTGCGCACAGGGATGTCGGCGAAATAGGGAATGAGTGCCGATTTCCATGAATTCGGCAATACGATGGCTTGGTCGTAATTCGCTGTCTGTAATCGTTTGCCAAGTTCACGCCGTTCTGAAAAACGAAATGCACCATGCGCGAACGGATTGTTGATGATCTCGCTCACTTCAGGCATCTGGCGCAGAAGCTTTTCGGTCCAAGGCGGAGCCAGTACATCCAGCTTCACGCCGGGATGGCGTCGAATGAGTCGATGCATCATAGGTTGCATCAACACACAGTCGCCTACCCAGCTGGGGGCGATGATGAGTATCTTCTTCACGGATGGTGAATGCTGCGAATACGCTGGGATCAGTGATGTCCGTGTGGACGTTCACCTTTGAACTTGTAGTGTGTCCCGCAGTAGGGGCAGACAGCCTCGCCCAACTTTGCAACTGGAATGGCGACGCGCGGGTGAGCATTCCACAGACTGTCTGCAGGAGAGGGGCAGAATAAGGGGAGAGCCTCTGCAGTCACTTCCACGTAACGTTGTGTGATGTTCTCATTGGACATGCTCTTCCCCTTTAGTCAGTTGTTATACGTGTGCCAGCCAAGAAGCGTATTTCGGATCCTTGCCACCGACGATGTCGAAGAAAGCAGCTTGCAGTTTGGTGGTGACTGGGCCGCGACTGCCGATACCGATGGTGCGTGTGTCCAGCTCTCGTATCGGTGTCACTTCTGCTGCCGTACCAGTGAAGAAGGCTTCTTCTGCACAGTACACCTCGTCGCGGGTGATGCGCTTCTCGATCAGTTCCAGTCCCATGTCTTTCGCCAAGGTGATGATGGAATCACGCGTGATACCTTCCAAGCACGAAGTCAGGTCTGGTGTATACAGCTTGCCTTTCTTTACGATGAAGATGTTCTCGCCAGCGCCTTCCGCAACATAGCCGTCCACATCCAGCAACAAGGCCTCGTCGTAGCCGTCTTGTGCGACTTCCTGATGAGCCAAGATGGAGTTGGTATACGTACCGACCGACTTTGAGCGACACATGTTCACGTTGACGTGATGGCGAGTGAAACTGGAGGTCTTGACGCGAATGCCCTTGTTCATTCCTTCTTCGCCCAAGTACGCGCCCCAAGGCCAAGCGGCGATGGCGACATGTGTGCTGATCTTGGTGGCGGCGATGCCCATCGCTTCAGAGCCGTAGAACACGATAGGACGGATGTAGCAGGATTCCAGTTTGTTGGCGCGCACCACTTCTTTTTGCGCTTCCATCAAGGTCTCTTTGTCATACGGCATCTTCATCTTGAAGATGTAAGCCGAATTGAAGAGGCGGTCGGTATGTTCCTGTAAGCGGAAGATCGCCGTGCCTTGTGTCGTCTTGTAGGCGCGTACCCCTTCGAACACGCCCATGCCGTAATGCAAAGTGTGGGTGAGGACGTGGGTGGTAGCTTCGCGCCAGGGGACGAGCTTGCCGTCGTGCCAGATGAAGCCGTCGCGGTCGGACATGGACATGGAGATTTCCTTAGGTCGTTAGATATTGCGAGGATTCGGATTCTAGCTGTTTCCTTGATTTTTATGAAGCATCGCCCTTCGTAAAGTGGCTTGACGTACCCGTATTCTCATCTAATCACTCGGTGCTATTTCCTTTATTGGCGGTTCATGTAATTATCACGCTGAGAATATTAGAGAATTTGGGGCGGTAGCGTGCAACACATCAGCTCGAAAGAGATCAAGCCAGAAATTATGGAGTCGCAAGAAGAGAAGCTACGTCGTAGCTTGCTTATCTTCGCGGCTGCGTTCATGACACTAGCGGTCATGCTGTGGCTGGCGATCTATTGGGCGATGGGGGTGAATTTCTCCAGTGACGTCCCCTTGATCTATCAGCTGATCTCGGTGTCTTCTCTCATCTATTACGTCAAGACCCGCAACTTCGTAGTCTTCCGTTTCATCCAGCTTTCCCTGTTCCTGTTCGCCCCCTTCATCATGCAGTGGAGCATGGGGAGTTCGGTCACTTCTAGTGGCGTCACCCTCTGGGCTTTGCTGGCACCGATCGGTGCCTTGGTCGTTTCCAGTTGGCGCGACTCCATACCTTGGTTCTTCGCTTACATGGTGCTGACCGTTGTTTCGGGGGTGTTTGACTACATCTTGGGGAGCGGTGGCAGTGCTGGTATCCCGATGAATACCATCGGGCTGTTCTTCGCGCTCAACTTCGCAGCGATGTCGTCCATCCTGTATTTCTTGGTGCGCCATTTCGTGGTGGAGACTGAAAAGATCAAGAAGCAACTGGATGAGCAGCATTCGCTTTTGGCCGACGAGCAGAAGAAGTCGGAGCGCGTGTTGTTCAATGTGTTGCCTTCCAATATCGCCGAGCGACTGAAGAGCAACGAGGGATTGATCGCAGATGGCTATGCCGATGTGACCGTGATGTTCGCTGACTTGGTGAATTTCACACAGTTGACCGAGCAGATGTCGCCGGAGCAGATGGTCGGTTTGCTGAATACCATCTTCTCTGGATTCGATGAGTTGTCAGAGAAGTATGGCTTGGAAAAGATCAAGACCATCGGCGATGCATACATGGTCGTCGGCGGCATCTCTCGTGATCGTCCAGATTACGCGGCAGACGTAGCGAACATGGCTTTGGAAATGATCGAGTTCGTCAAGAGCCATCCACTGTCCGCCAAGCGTAATCTGGGTGTGCATGTGGGTATCGCCACTGGTCCAGTCGTTGCGGGTGTCATCGGTACGAAGCGATTCATCTACGACCTATGGGGTGACACGGTCAACATCGCGAGTCGTTTGACGGATGATGCGACGAGTGGACACATCCTCACCGATAAGCTCACATACAATCGCTTGCGCCATGACTACTTGTTCGAGCCACCTGCTGTGCTGAACGTCAAGGGTAAAGGTGAGATGACATCCTATCGTTTGATCGGTTTGGCTGATGCCATGAGCAACTCTGCTAAGAGCAACGTGTATCAATTGCCAGCGCAAGGTGCTGCGCCAGCCCAAGTCTGACCATTCTAATCGCTCAACAGCTTCTTCCACAGGCTGGACACTGACGAAGTGTCCAGCCTGTTGCGTTCTATGCGGCACGCATTCAGGTTGTTCAGTCGCATCTGGTGTTGCGTCAGCCGCAGTTGACGATAGATATCGCGAACACCATCACTTGATCCTTTGTCGATCAGACCCAGCTCGGCAGCCGTTTCCAATAGGGCAAGGTTGCCGCTGTTCGCTGTCAATCGAGGGTGTTGTGCCGCATACGCCAACACTAAGAACTGCACCATGAATTCGATATCGACCATGCCGCCACTGTCGTGCTTGATATCGAATAGCTCGGTGTCGTTGGGGTGGCCGTCATGCATCTTTTGGCGCATCTCGAGGATGGAGGATCTGAGTGCATCCAGCTCACGTGGAAGACGCAATATCTCTGTACGGATACGCTCGAAGCTCGCGCCTACGGTGGCGTCACCTGCGCAGAAACGCGCGCGCGTCAGCGCTTGATGTTCCCAAACCCATGCATGTTTGCGCTGGTATTCATCGAAGGCTTCGATAGAGCTGACCAATAAACCACTCTCGCCATTCGGGCGCAGACGCAGATCGACTTCATACAGACGTCCAGCTACGGTGTGGCTGGAGAGCAGGGTGTTGATTCGCTGTGCCAAGCGTCCGTATATCTGACCCGCGTCAGGGTGGGGGTCGTCATAGACGAAGACGAGATCGAGGTCTGAGGCGTATCCCAGCTCTTTGCCGCCGAGTTTGCCGTAGGCGATGATGGCGAACTGAGGATGCTCTTGATGTTTCTTGCGGGCGTCACGCCAGCAAAGTTGAAGTGTGTGACGCAGGATCATGTCGGCGAGGTCGCTCAAATGGTCACTGAGTTTCTCCAGCGGCAAGATGCCTTGCAGATCCATCGCAAGTAGATGGAAGGTCTGTGCTTGTTGGAACTGGCGCAACACATCCATTTCCCGTTCAGTATCACCTGCATGTTCGGCGAGTCGCGTGGCCAGTTGTGCATCCAAGCTAGCCCAGTCGGGCGCATCGTAAAGTTCGCGCGTATCCAGCAACTCATCCAGCAGGATGGGGTGTTGCGTCAGGAAATCTCCCGCCCATGCACTGGCTGAAAGCATACGCACCAAGCGAGGTAAAGCTTTAGGGTACTCGGCAAGGAAGGCGAGGTAGGACGCGCGTCGCGCGATGGCTTCGAGCAGGGTGAGCGCGCGCCGTAAGGCATCGTCTCGATTCTCTTCGGTGGCGCACAGCGTCAAGAATCTGGGGATGAGTGCATCCAAACGTTGGCGGCTGATGTCGGGCAATTGACGATAGCGGCTACCCGTGCGGAACTGATGCAAGGTTTCAGCAAGAGATTGCGTGTCGCTGTAGCCGAGTCCTTGCAACATCGTGCTCAGCTCATCGTGGTCGCTACCCTCGTGCCAGCCATGTGTCTCACTATTTTCTTGCTTGTCTCCGAACACAGCTTCGAATTGGGTGCTGACGAAATCTCGTATCGGGTCCAGCTCGGCGAGGAGTTCTGTGTAGCTGTCGTAGCCCATTGCCTTGGCGATGATGGATTGGGAGGCCTCATCTTCAGGGAGCGACTGCGTCTGCTGGTCGTTGAGGTATTGCAGACGATGTTCTAGGTCACGCAGATAGATGTAGCTTTGATTTAGACGTTCGGTCACTGCGGGTGTCAGTTCTCCATCCAGTCCGATCTGTTGCAGGACTTTCTGGGTAGGGCGGATGCGCAACTTCGCATCGCGTCCACCCCGGATGAGTTGGAACACTTGGGCGATGAATTCGATCTCACGGATG
>JAVBYP010000205.1 GCA_030823965.1 Sideroxydans sp. | reverse complement strand
CCATTCTGGACTGCATCGCCAACTCGCGCGACTTGGTAGATAACCAAGTCATCGCGCAAAGCCTGCAGAATGTGATGAAGGAGATCGAATCTGGAAAGAATCTGACACAGAGCTTCCAACAGACAGGCATCTTTCCGCCGCTGGTGGTACGCATGCTCAAGGTCGGCGAGGCGACAGGTCAGCTCGACCAAGCCCTGCTCAATGTCAGTTACTTCTACGATCGTGACGTCAAAGATTCCATCAAGAAGGTACAAGTGATGATCGAACCCATGATGACCGTCATCCTCGGCGCACTACTTGGTTGGGTGATGCTGTCCGTACTATCGCCGATCTACGACATCATCGGCAAGGTGCAACTGTAATGACGCGCACCCTACTTTTCCTCAGTGCAGAATCTTTCCAAGCCTTCGTCTGGAAAGGGTCAAGTCTCGCTGTATCACACAACTTCTCCAATGACTCCGATGGCCGAGAGCAGTTCTCGGCGTTTCTAGAACGCTATCGTCACCCCGCATACATGCTGGTCGATATCATCGAAGAAGATTTCCATTTGGAGACCATTCCGCACTTGATGGGCTCTAGTCGCACCGCACTACTAGCCCGTAAATTCGAACAGTACTATCGAAGCACCCCCTTCCATCAAGCCACGTTATTGGGACGCCAAGCAGATGGACGCCGTGATGATGAGTTCCTATTTTCTGCACTGACCAACCCGCAACGTATCACGCCCTGGCTAGAGACTTTGCTGGCGAAAAAGATCCCGCTAGTGGGCATCTTCTCCGTTCCCAACATCAGCACACCGTTGTTGAAAGAGATCGCCTCTGAACACGTGCTTCTGCTCACATGGGAAAAAGGCGCAGGATTGCGCCAGACCTATTTCAAGCACAAACAACTTCACTTCTCTCGATTGATCCCGATCAATCAGAACAGCACGTTCAGCCAATCCGTCGCCAACGAGACGCCGCGTACCCAGCAATATCTGAAGAGTCTTTCTCTCCCGCCTGCTGGCGAGACGCTCGATGTGCACATCATCTGCCATGCAAATGACATGGATGAATTGCAATCACATTTGACCGGAGATAGCGACCTTCACTTCAACTATATCGACATCGCAGAATTCGCCAAACGCAACAAGTGCAAACACGAATTCACTGATTCTGATGCCACACCACTTTTACTGAGCCTGCTGGCGACCAAGCCACCGTCTGCTCACTACGCCAACGCTGATCACACGCACTACTACCTGTTGTGGCAACTACGTCGCATCTTCACGACACTTGCCGTCATGACATTACTCGCGGGTGCCACATGGAGCAGCCTTTCTTTCTTGCAAGGAAAAGAATTTGTCGGGCAGACTGAGCCCATCAAGATGCAGACGGAACGCATGCAACAGCAGGCTCTCCAAGTGCAGCGTAGCTTTGGCAACACCACGGTACCTGCGGCAGACATGAAGACTGCCGTCGTTCTGGCACGCAACTTGGCCCAATACTCACATCCGCCGCGCGAGATACTGTATGAATTGAGCGCAGTGATGGATAGCTACCCGCGCATCAAACTACACAAATTGGAGTGGCGAGCCAGCCCCGCCGATGCGGCGCCTTCCCCTTACCCCGCTCAAGTCATCCTCTTTGAAGGCGAACTGACTGACTTCGGAAGCGACCATCGCAAATCATTGGACTACCTCGCCAGATTCCAACAAGCGCTTAGTCAACACGGCTACACTGTGAGTGCCGAAAGCATGCCGCTGGACATCAGCTCGAAGGGCAGTATCAGTGGTGAGGCGAGTATAAATAATGGCCAACACGCGCAATTCAAATTGAAGATCATCTGGAGGCACTCATGAGCTTCTCAGCTTCAGACGTCGCTCAGATCAAGTGGAGCCTAGGCGCATTCCTTGTGAGCATAGGCATCGCAGCTTGGCTCATCAGCTTCAGCGAAGACTACAAACATGATGCGCAAAAAGAAAGACAATCCGCGCAAGAACAACTTTCCAAAGCTCAAGCCCAACTCGCCACCGCTCAGAACGATTTCGAGAACATGGCGACTTACAAATTAGAGTACGAAGCACTAGAGACACAAAAGGTCATCGGCAACGAACAGCGCCTAGACTGGATCGAAGGATTGGAAAAGATACGCAAACAAGCAGTCGTCCTTGATTTCAAATACTCCATCGAGCCACAACAAAGTTACGCGCCTAATCCGCCACTTGATGCTGGCAACTTCGCGCTCAACCTCAGCCCGATGACACTACAGATCGACCTCCTACACGAAGAGCAAATAGATCGCCTCTTCTCCGCCATGATGGCGCAGATGGAAGGGTGGTTCATATTGGATCGCTGCACCTTATCTGCAGGGGAGGCACAAGCATCTGGATTGTCATCACTCAAAGCGGATTGTGCAGGCGGGTGGTTCACCATGAAGAACCGGAGTGCACCATGAAAGTGACCTTAAAACCACTTCACCTTACACTGCTGCTGACATTGGCCTTGATGACCACCTCTGTCCATGTAAGTGCCAGCGAACTCGGTCGCTTGTTCTACACACCACAAGAACGAGCACAACTCGAAGCACAACAAAAAAGCGGCGCGACCACAGACGGAGTCAAGCGCAACTTCATCATAGTCAACGGCGTCATCCAGAAACAAGGTGGAAACCGTATCGTTTGGTTGAACGGGGAAGCGCAGTCAGCAGTGCGCTCCAATGACAATCCAGCAAGCATCGATGTCGCGGTACCCGGAAAATCAAAGCATGTTCCATTGAAGGTCGGTCAAAGACTATTGCTTGAAACACCCACACCTGAAGTACCGCTGGAATAACCATGAATCCCTCCGACCACAAGCCAACCTGCATGCATCATCAGCGTGGCGGAGCGCTGCTGGTCATGCTCGTCATTCTGGTGATGGGGATCACTACTGTTTTTGTAACTTCGCTTAGCGGTACAGCTATTCAGAACCACCGCAACCATTCCAGCGCCGAGGCTTTAGCCAAAGCCAAAGAAGCTCTGATCGGGTACGCAGTGACATATGGAGATACTCACCCCGGCAAATCACATGGTTACTTGCCTTGCCCAGATCCGAATGGTGATGCCGGCAGTCCTACCCTCAAAGAGGGCTCTTCCGAACTATGCGGTACTGATGCGAATTCACATGCCATCGGTAGGCTACCTTGGCGCACTCTTGACCTTCCTGCTCTGTTTGATGGTTCTAGCGAATGCCTGTGGTATGCAGTATCCGGCAATTACAAGAGCACACAGACTGCCAATCCAACCATGAACTGGGACACTGCGGCTCAACTGCATGTCTATGGCAGCGACGGCATTGAGATCGCACCGGGCGAAATCGTCGCGTTAGTGATCTCCCCAGGAGCGCCCTTAAGCAGTAATAATGACCGTTCCGGCAGTGCCGCCCCCACCTGCGGCGGCAATTATGACGCTTCCGCATATCTTGAGAACGACACCCTCCACAGCATCAACAACACCGATGTCGCCACCGGCAAGTTCATCCTGCCGCACGAACACCGCGACGCGAACGGCAACGTCACGCTGAGCGTGAACGACAAGTTCATCTATATCTCCCGCCAAGATATCTGGAACGGCATCCAGAAACGCATCGCGCGGCAAGCAAAGAAATGTCTGGATGATTATGCAGCCGATGCCTCGAATACCAATCATAAGTATCCTTGGGCAGCATCGCTGAGTAATACGGAGATCTCGCCGAACCGTACCGGAACAATGGACGTACTTTTTGGCCGCTTTCCCGATACACCAAATACCAGCATCCCTGGGGGGGGCACCTGCCCGACGAGCGGAAGCAACTTAACCACGCTCAGCGCATCAGAAATCACCAATTTAAACCATTACATTAATCAAGTAAGTGCCGCGCTGACCGACTACAAAAACAACCCATCTTCCACTACGCGCGATAACTTGCAAGACGCAGGAGAAAACTTGTGGAATCTGGTAAAAAACCCTCCATACAACTTGCCCTCCGGCGATGCGATCCGCTCCTCACTTGGCTATTACATAAAAGATCAATGCTCCGACCCATGCTACAGCAGCATCTCAACCTTCGAAGAGAGGCTGGCGGATGCGATCAGCGAATTCAATAGCTGTACTGGCAGCGGTGGTACGGATAGTTCCATGCCAAGCAGCTGGACCAGCATCAACTCATGCAATGACCTTGTCACATCAGCATCATGGTCAGCATGGCGGGACTGGCTGTTCATTCAAATCGCTGATGGTTACCAGCCCGGCGGGGTGGGTAGCTGCATTCTCGAACCGGATTCTGGAGCCACATGCCTGAGTGTCAGCGGATCTGGCCATACCAATGCCGGCTCTGGCAGTTACCATGCAGTCGTGGTAGCCGCCTCAAAGGCCATGTCCGGAAAAGACCGCAGTGTCACTTCCACCCTTTCGAATTTCCTCGAGGGAGCCAATGCAACAGGCAAGGCCAGCCACCCTACCACGACCACATTTGAAACGTACCGCCCGACTGACTCCAGCTACAGCACTGTCAATGATTTGGCATTGTGTATCGATGGAAAGAGCAATTGCCCATGATTCGAGCTACATCCGGTACCTATCGCCCCTCAATTCACAGAGGTTTTACACTGGTCGAAATGGCCATGGTACTCGCCATCGTCACTTTACTGCTGACCGGCTTGGTCCCCACCATTTCCGGCCAGATCGAGCAACAGCGCATGACGGAAACGAAAAGACAGCTGAACGAGATTCAGCAAGCCTTGATCGGCTTTGCCATCATCAATGGGAGGTTGCCCTGCCCTGCCCCGCAAGGCAGTGGCACGGAAAGCCCGACAGGTGGAGCTTGCAACAATTCTTACAACGGCGTTGTACCCGGCGTCACCCTGGGACTCAATTCGCTGAACGAGAATGGTGAAGTACTGGATGCTTGGGACAACCCGATCAGATACGCGGTCACATCATCCGACAGCAACGCCTACACCACCGCAAATGGTATGGCCAGCACAGGATTGGAGAACCTTGATCCGAATCTTGTGGTTTGCACGACAGCCACCAGCATCACGACAACCGACTGCTTAGACAATGCCAGCAGATTGACG
>JAVBYP010000050.1 GCA_030823965.1 Sideroxydans sp. | reverse complement strand
GCTGGTGGGCAACCTGGCTTTGCAACGACATAGTCGTTCACATAGCTATCGCGTATCTGCCTCCCTACCCCTCCCGCAAAACCAATCCCATTTTCCATCTTGTCGCGGAAATACACGCTGGCATCCTCACCACTGGCATCCCCCCAACCCTTCTTGATCTTGGCAGTCAATTCGCGCTTGGTTGGTTGCTTGGTGATGATGTTGACCACACCGCCGATAGCATTGCTCCCATACAAGGAGGAGAAAGCACCCGGCACCACTTCGATGCGCTCGATATCTTCCATAAAGGGTGTACGCCAATTCACCTTTCCTGTTGCCGCATCTTGTATGGGCTGGCCGTCTAGTAGAACGAGCGTCCTTGTTTGATCGATGCCGCGCAAAGACATGCCGCTAGTACCCACCGTACCTTGGGACTGCCCGAGTGCGCCGCCGCGCAGGTAGAGACTTGGCACTTGATCCAGTGCATCCCCCAAGCGAGATGCGTTCTTATTCTGTATATCGCTGGCTTTGATCACCGTCACTGCGGCAGGTGCATCAGAAGACGTCACACCTGTCCGAGTCGCGGTCACGACCACTTCATCCAAGGATGATTGAATGCTGCCCTCTGCTGCCCACGCCACCATGGGCGTTATAGCAATGAACGGCAACAAGAAAATTGTGGGTGTTAAACTCGATTGGGTTTTCATGATTCTTTTGTGCCGAAAAAAAGGGCGGGATGAACCCGCCCTTTGCGGGACTTCCTACGGCTTAATAGATATCTTCCTGCGTATTCCAGATATTGAATTTCCCCGTCGGTGTGATGAGACGTGGGTCTTTCAAGACAGCTTTCACTTTACGTGTCTTATCATCCATAACGACGATAGCGGATTGCTCTGTCTTACCTGCCCACAGCGAGAACCAAACTTCATCACCTGCCATGTTGTACTCGGCATGCACCACACGTTTCACCGCCTTACTCTCTGGCAAGCCAGAAAGTTTGACGAGATTGATCACTTCAGGCTTCTTATCCAGATTCTTGATGTCGTACACCGTCACCGATTGCGAGACTTCCTTATCAGGATTCAACGGTGCATCAGCCCATAGATTCTTGGATTTAGGATGCGTCTTCACGAACAGCGAACCGCCACCGTGATTCTGCAATTCCTGCACTACTTTCCAAGCTTGCTTAGGATGTTTGACGGGATCGGTACCGATCAAGGTGATGACGTCTGAACCTAGATGTGATGTCGCCCAAACTGGACCGAACTTCGGATGCACGAAGTTAGCGCCACGACCTGGATGTGGCTTAGGTTGAGTGTCTACCAAGGCAGCCAATTTGCCCAACTTGGTATCCACCACTGCCACCTTGTCAGATGCATTGGCAGCCACTAAGAAGTAGCGCTTGGTCGAATCCCATCCGCCGTCATGCAGGAACTTGGCAGATTCGATGGTGGTGGTCTTCAAATTCTTGATATCAGCATAATCCACCAACTGGATCATGCCGGTCTCTTTGAGGTTGATGACCCACTCAGGTTTGTGCGGCGACGCGACAATAGACGCGACGCGTGGCTCTGGGTGATATTCACCATCCACGGTCATGCCGCGTGTGGAGACGATCTTCAGTGGCTTGAGCGTATCGCCCTCGGTGATGACGTACTGTGGCGGCCAATACGATCCAGCAACCGCGTACTTATCTTCAAAACCTTTGAACTTAGAAGTCTCGACTGAGCGTGCCTCGATACCGATCTTTAGCGTCGCCACCACAGTAGGTTGCTCGTACCACATATCGATCAGATCTAACTTGCCATCACGGCCAATGACATACACATAGCGCCCCGAAGCAGAGACACGCGAGATATGCACTGCGTAACCCGTCTTGACGATGCCCCAGATCTGCTTGGTATCACCGTCGATCAAAGCTACCTCACCCGCATCGCGCAAAGTCACTGAGAAAACGTTCTTGAGATTGACCTTGTTCATCTGCTTTTTAGGGCGATCTTCCGGCTTAACCACCAACTTCCAACTATTGTTCATCTCCTTCATGCCCCACTCTGGCGGCACTGGCGGTTCTTGTTGAAGATAACGCGCCATCAGATCGACTTCTTTCTCGGTGAAATCACCTGAGGTCAAGAAGTTGGGCATACCGCCGGGAGAGCCATAGCCGATAAAAGCTTTTAGATATTCGGTTCCTTGCCCAAGCGTCGTGCTAGGCGTGAGCGCTTTGCCTGTCGCTCCTTTACGTAACACACCATGACAACCTGCACAGCGTTCAAAGTAGAGTTGGCGTGCCTCATCGAATTCAGCAACGGTCATCTTGGGTGCATCAGCGTTGGCGTTCTTGTGCATGATCGCTGCACCAACGGGTGATGTGCCCGCATGGTGCGCTCCCACCTCAGGGGCGACACGCATCGCTTCCGCTGCATAAGTGGCAAATGGCAACGCAGCCAAGACGGCCAGTGCCGTTAGTGTTTTATTGAATCTTGTTCTCATCTTCATCTCCTCGATTTGAAAAGTGAATCACAGTTACTACTTGTCTATATTTCACAAAAAAGCCCATCTGAAATAACTTCCAGATGGGCTATCAACTTTCTTACTAAATCAATTCTCCGAAACTGCTGGCTGCATGGCGCGGCTCTCACCCTTGCCGATGGTCAGCAAGTCCCACACCAACAAGATGAAGCCGACTAGGAACATTACGCCGAACACTTCACGCCACCACATGCCTTGAACGAACCAAGGATGTATCTGTGCCGCGAAATATCCCATCCAGGTCGAGCCTTCGATCGCGCGTTCGATCTGTGACTGCACATAACCAGAAACCAACATGGAGACTGTCATACCGACCATGCCGAGGTTAAGCAGACCCAACGCCCACTTCCATTTCCAGCCATTGCCAGGCAGATCGCCGGACATCCATGTGCCGCCGCGCCAACGTTGGATGCCAAGGTAGAACATGGCGATGATGATGGTGGCGTAGGCACCGAAGAAGGCGAGGTGACCGTGCGATGCCGACCATTGTGTGCCGTGGGTGTACAGATTGATCTGCGGCAAGGTGTGCATGAAGCCCCACACACCTGCACCGAAGAAGTTACCGAAAGCATGGGCGATCAGCCAAGCCATAGCCGGATGGTTCGAGTTCTTGGCATGGCGCGCACCTGCGTCGAATACGGCATGCACCACCATCGCGACGAGCGGGATAGGTTCGAGTGCTGAGAAGAAGCCACCGATGCTGAACCAGTATTCAGGCGTGCCGATCCAGAAGTAGTGGTGACCCAGACCCAAGATGCCAGAACCGAACATCAAGGCGACTTCGATGTACAACCAAGTCTCCACGATCTTGCGGCTCACACCCAACACCTTCATCAGACCATAAGCCATGATGCAGGCGACCATCACTTCCCATGTCGCTTCTACCCACAAGTGGATGACCCACCACCACCAGTATTGATCGATGGATATGTTGGTCGTATAAAACATTCCAGCCAGATAGATGCCGAACAAAGCCAACATATCCAACACCAACACACCCGCGATGCCGGTATAGCGTCCTTTGGAGAAGGTGGCAGCGACGTTGAAGAACACCACCAACACACTGACCACGATGCCGATGTCTGCCCAACGCGGTGCCTCGATGTATTCGCGGCCTTCGTTGATGAGCCAGAGGGAAGATTCCTTGCCAGGGCCGATCTGCACGAACAGGTACACCAGCACAACGATGGTCACTGCCGCTGTGAGCACCCAGTAAATCAGATTGCCGAGCTTGAGTCCGACCACCTCATGTTGCGACTCTTCTTCCAACAGCCAATATACTGAGCCCAAGAATCCATACAGCAACCACACTACCAGTGCATTGATGTGCACCATGCGGTTGACACTAAAATCCAGCATTCCGTACAAAAAGTCTGGATACAGATATTGCAAGCCCGAGAGCAGACCAAAAAGTATCTGCGCACCGAACAACACGATCGCCACAGTGAAATATTTCACTGCTAGCTTCTGCCCACCGTTCAGGTTGGCACTATCCAACATTCCTAGCGTCGCCATGATCAACTCTCCTGTTCGATGGATTTGAAGTTATAGGGGAAGCCGTTGGTGTCGATGCTAGACATCCACTTCAGGAAAGCCACCACGCCGCGCGCCTCTTCATCGGTGATCTCAAGCTTGGGCATGCGCCGGCCCATGCTGTTGTGCAGCTTGTCCGAGGGGTCTTTGATGAATTCGAGCATCTGCACTTCGCGCACCTCTTTGGTACCCCAATACTGATCCAGCCATGATTTGGTCAGATCAGGTGCGTAGTAAGCACCGTTACCCAACAAGGTATGGCAGTTCATGCAGTTCTTCGACTGCGTGGTCAATTTACCCAGTTTGACCAACGCTTCGGCTTCCTCTTCATTCAACTCTTTACCGAACAAAGGCTCTTTCGCACCAATAACTGGCACTTGGACGTGACGTGTCTCGTCGAATTTGTATGAGATGCGGTAGTTAATGACCGAATACGCCGGAACACGTTTTGATCCAGTGGATATTTGCGGAATCGTGTCCATCGTCAATAAGATCAACGCGACGAATGACCCGCCGGTGACCCAGATGGCCGTCTTGCGCCAGAATGATTCAGATGCCCACCACTGACTTGTCGCCATGGTTTTCTCCCTTACTTAACGTTAAAAATTCTTAATCGGCTCTACCTCTGCATGCTCATCAGCATGTGTACCTACGCACAAATGCCAGATCGCATGAGGCGCGAGCAGATACCCCACCAACATGAATGCAACGATGACTGTCCAAAATGGATGTTTTAGTAGATTGGCTGCATCAGCCAGGAAGAGTGTGGAGATGAGTAGCCCTGCATAGGAAAGATAGGCCAAGGGCATCAGGCGCTTGTCACCCTTGAGACGCGAGAAGGCGAATAGCAATGCATACAATGCGCCCAACGTGATGACCATCGCGGATGTGAAGAAGATGGTGAAGAAATTCCCAAGACTGGCTGGTTCGATCATGTTGATGGACCTAGTTCATTTAAAGATTCATTGGAAAGCAATGTATTCGATATTTTATAAAGATGCAACTATTTTGAATGTATTATGATTCAGCCTGGATATGCGGCAGAATGTCATCCAGACATATCAGC
>JAVBYP010000137.1 GCA_030823965.1 Sideroxydans sp. | reverse complement strand
TTCAGTAGCCATGCTCATCGCGCGCGGTGTTTGGTCCTTGCCTGCATAACGTGTCAGCACCGTCGCCTCATTCTCATTTCGCACCAACACCACAGGTTGCAAAGTACCTTGACCGCCTGCCGCCAATCTCTGTTTGTCGATGACCTTGCCCGCTTTGTCGAGGCGCAACATCTCGGCGTATTTACTGATGAACTCGTGATACACGGGCAAACCTACCGTGCCGTCGCTATAGAAGACCGGTGGCGATTTCACCAAGGTGCTGATGTTCATGAAGGGCGAGGTGATGAGACGACGTGGCGCACTCCAACTCTCACCCTCGTCGTGAGAGGTCAGCACACTAATGGAACTTCCCGCCCATCCCCCCAGAGACACTGTGACGTAGAACATCCACAGCGAACCATCCGGCGCGCGTGTCGCCACGGGGTTGCCCACCTTGGAGATATAACGATGCAGACCGCGTTGCGTATCGCTACGACCGATCACCACCTGCTCATCGCTCCATGCATCTTTTGTGGGATCGAACACCGCGCTATTGATGGTCACATCAGCCGCCCCCTCGCGGCTGCCAGAGAACCAGAACGCGCGCACGCGACCATCCTTGAGTTCGACCAGCGAAGCCGCATGGGTCTGCGTATCTAAACGGCTCGAAGCAAAATGGGAGTCGACACGCCCCAGAGGAGCGACCGTCTCGGCGATGCGCACGGTCTGACGGCGTCCTTTCTTGCGTACCACCACCTGCTTCACGACCACCGTCTTCTCAGACGCCTTCACTTCTGGCACGGGCGGCATACGGAATCCATACGCCACATGCCAACTGGAGGCTTTTAACAAAGCCATCGAGAATGCGATCAGCACGAACGCCAATAGCGCCAGCCTTTGATATTTACTCATCGACATCCCTCTTGTTGTGTATTGGTTTGCTTGATGCGAACTTCTTGCGGCGATTCCAACAACCACTCGCGCTCGAACAGATGTTGATACACATTACCCCCAAGCATCGCATGCAACTCATCACTGTTGTGGCGACTGCGTATCTCCAAGCGTTGCCCGACGACTTTGCAGCCATCGCATGGTTTGGCTTGCAAGGGTAGGCGCACCGCGAACAGGGGATAGCGCTCCACCATCTGCTCCATGCTCAGCCCCCAATTCTCTTGATAGCCATACACCTGCGCACCTTTCAACATGATGTTCGGGCCTTCGAAATGTGCGCGAAAGTTGCACGGCACCCACACCGTCTTGCCCTGCACGTATTGTTTAGCTTCTGCACCGTATGTACCGAGTGCCCCATCGAACGGACGCAAGAAAGCAGCCAAGCCCAACAAGGTGAGTAGCGCCACCACATTCACCAGACCGCGCGTCCAAGTCTTAATGAAGATAGCCAACAAGCCCAACACCACCGTCACGCTCATCAATAGCCAATAGCCAAAACCGTACAAGCCTCCGACCTCGTTCTCCAAGCTATTCGCCAACCATCCGAACAAGCCGAGTACCGCACCACACGCAACGAGACTGAGCACGAACACCCAGCGCGGGATGCGGTGCCAGTTCAGCGCACATAACAAAGCCACACCCGGCATCGCTTCCAACAAATAACGCGCCGTGCGCTGACTGGGGATGGCGAACACCACGAACAACACCGCCATCCATATCCACACCAATCGCTCTTCTTCACTCAGATAGTGGCGGCGACGGTAAGCCAGCACGAACACCGCTGCCACAGGGAACGCCAACAGCCCCGCGTTCAACGGATAGCCGAGCATCAACGCCCAAACACTGCTACCACCCCAAAAGAATTGCCCCCAATAACTTCCCGAACGTGCGTCGAATTTGCTCGCGTTCTCACCCACCACGAACTCGCGCCACACCGACTGCGGATCAGGATCGAACGCGAACCACAGCGCGAACAGCCCCAGCGCGATGCCGCCCGCCAATACAGGTTTGAACGCGTCGTGCACGAAGAACTCGCGCCATTGATAACGACGCTGATGTAGGTACCACCACACCAAGATCAGACCGATAGGCGCGAGTAGCGCGAAAGACTTATAGAGCAGCCCGATACCGATCTCGACACCCAACAGCAACGGTATCGAGAGTCGCGAATCGAAACTGGACGTACGCCAATACAACAAGGTGAAGAAAGGCAGGAACAGCCAGAACACCTCCCCCGGATTGACCAAGAAGGGTCTGCCATAACGATAGGTGCTGAAGAACGCGAGGTAGGTAAGGGCTGCGACAAAACCTGTCTCGACCTTGCCCGTGAGTCTTTTCGCCAGCAGGAATAGAAGTAAAGCGGTGAGCAAAGTGTAGATCACGCTCGGATAGCGCAGATGCCACCAATCCCAATCGCTCCCCCAATTCGTCGAAGCGATACCCTGCCAGAACACCAGCGGCGGTTTAGTGTTGCGCATGTTCTCCAGGGATGACTGCAAGGGTAGCCACTCGCCACTCTGCGCTGTCATGCGGGTGATGTGGGCGTACACCTCTTCATCGCCATTGCGCGGGATATGCAGACCATCGAGGCCGTAGAGATAGACAAACACCGCCAACAGCAGAGCTACCAAGTAACGCGTCACAGGAGTGGCAACGATACGGCTCAGCATGTCAGGCTTGTTTGTCTTGCTTTGAGTCAGACCCCAGCTTGGTGCGGCCGAAGGTCCAGATGTCATTGAGTAGGAAGTTCAACACACTGGTCACACCGATCGCGATGAGGTTGGCGATCTGATAGTAGAAGTGTGGCGCCAGCAGATTGGTGAACACGATCTGCAAGATGATGCTCAAGCTACACGCCAACGAGTATTGGCCGAACTGCGCCGGCATGGACAGGTGGTGATATTGCTTGCGGTCCGCCCACGTCCAATAACGGTTCCACATGAAGTTATTGAGCGTCGCCAAGAAGATGGCCAGTGCCAAAGAAAGATTGAGGCGTATCTCGGTCGTCTGCACTGTGTTGAACAGAAACTCCTGCGCCATGTACAACACGCCGATATTGACCACCGTACCGGAGGCACCGACCGTGCCGAACTTCAAGAAACGACGCGAGAAGATGCGACGCAACAGCGAAGCTGTGCGCATCCTGATCTTGAACGGGGATGCCATCCTAGTGCGCACCCTGCAACAGAGTTCGTGCCTGCAACAGCACCTGCTCAGGCGTGATCTGTTGCAGACATTGGTTGTTACCGTCGCAAGGTGAGAGGCGATGGTTGTAGGCAGTCAGACAGGGAGAGCAAGACAACGAGGTGTAAAGACAATGGATGTTGGGGGCTAAGGGGCTATACAACGCAGGCGTCTCCGGCCCGAAGAACACCAAGGTCTGCAAGGGCGTGAGCGCGGCGAACTGGCCTGGCCCGCCATCATTCGTCACCAACAAAGACGCGTGATGAAAGATAGCCAACAGATGACGTACCGATTTCGTATAACCCGTGAGGTCGATGCACAAGTCATGTTTGCAATGCGCCACGATCTCCAAAGCCAAGGGCTTGGCATCCGGCAGACCGATGAGACCGACCGCATAGCCGTCTTTCAACAACTCATCGCACAGACGTTTGTAATAAGCAGGTGGCCAAGCGCGAATGGGCAACAAGCCGCCGTCGGGATAGACCAACACCAGCTTCTTGCCCTGAAGTACAGGAAAGTCTTTGAGCAGTTGAGCGGTGATGTCCTCCACCTCGCCCGCGTCGAATTGCAGCATCGGCGGCGCACTCACTTCATGAGCAGGCGCTTTGGCGATGGGCGTGCCGCTCGACTCGATCGCATCCACCATAGTAAGGAACTGTTGCGACAGATGGCGGTAGGGGTTGTACATCACCTTACGGTTCATGAACGTACCGCGATACAGACCTTCCTGCGTGTGCGGATGGAAACCGACATGCAGCTTCGCGCCCGACAGATAGGAAAAGATACTGCTGGCGCGCGAGAACAATTCGCAATCGATGACCACATCGAAGTCCAGCGAACGCATCTTAAGTAGTGCCTTGATGCTGTCGCCCGCGAATTCGCCCAGCGCTTTGTCATTCAGCGTGATCACGTTCTCTTTGGGCATCACGCCCAACAGATCCAACACCTCGCGGTTCTTGCGGAACATCAACATGTGCAGCTCGGCGTTCGGGTAGCGACGTTTCAACTCGGCGAACATAGGCTGCGCCAACACTAAGCTGCCCATCTCGGACAGCAATACGATGAGGATGCGCCTGGGGCGCTCGACCTTGGGTGCGCCGACCAAGGACACACGTAGCTTCTCGATGAGCGACAAAGCCGCACAGATCGGCACTCCGGCCAGTCGATCCACAGCTCGTTGGAAATTGATGTTCAAGAAGCAGCCCTGTCTTTGGATTGGAATGTCGGAGGCGTGAGCCGTTCCGACGCTGCGCGATTATCGGCGAAAGCACCCGCCCGAACAAGCCAGAATGAGACATCTGTTCGCCGTTGCTCCCATGGTGTAAATTGCCCCCCATTCCTCACTCCCGTCGCCCACACCAAAGACACGTCAGATGAGCCATCCTTCACACATCGGCCCTTACCGTCTGCTAAAAAAGTTGGGCGCAGGTGCGACCAGCGTGGTCTATCTGGCACATGACCCGGCCAACGACCGCGAGATCGCACTCAAAGTCATCAACCAAGCCTTCCTTGATAATCCCAGGAACGGACGCCAGAACCGCAAACAGTTGCAGAACGAGGCGACGCTAGCGGGCAAGCTATCGCATCCTCACATCGTCACCACCTACGAGGCCGTCATCAGCGACGAGGTTTGCTACATCGCGATGGAACATGTGCCGGGCGGCACATTGGAAAGACACATCCACGCCGATGACCTATTGCCACTCGATCGCGTAGTCGCCTACATGTTCGAATGTTGTCGTGCCCTCAACTACGCGCAGTTCAACGGCGTCATCCACCGCGACATCAAACCAGCCAACCTGTTACTTGGTGACGAGGACACTCTCAAGATATCCGACCTCGGGGCCGCCGTGCGCATGGACATCGAGCAGACGCAAAGCAACGTCGGCTCCCCCAACTATATGTCGCCAGAACAAGTGCGCGGCGAGGCGGTCACGCACCAGACCGACATTTATTCGCTCGGCGTGGTGATGTATCGCTTGCTCACCGGACACTCGCCCTACAGCCCGAAGAACCTGGCCAACCTGTACCACCAGATATTGAACGAGACGCCCATCGCA
>JAVBYP010000015.1 GCA_030823965.1 Sideroxydans sp. | reverse complement strand
AGATATTTCGGAAAGCATTAGGGGGAAAATCTAAAGCCCATGATGGGTTGGAGGAATCAATCTCATCACCGGATTGGGTTGCTGGCATGTTCATGCTGTTCCCGCGAAATATCTATCAGAAGATCGGCGGATTCGATGAGCGCTATTTTCTATATTATGAAGATGTCGACCTTTGTGCTCGGATAGTGCTGCGTGGCTTCGAGATTGTTTTATGTAACTCGATCTTTGCGATTCATGACGCCCGCCGAAGTAGCCATAAAAGCTGGAGATACATGCGCTCGCATATGGCGAGCATCATCCGTTTCTTTCTTTCATCCGTATATTGGCGCTGGCTGTTAAGCGGACGAGCCTGATGATATTTCTGGTTACGGGGGCGACTGGTTTCGTAGGCAGAGCAATTTGCGAAGAGCTGATTCACCGTCGATTCTTAGTGCGCGGCGCGGTACGTGATCTATCTACCGACCTGCCTGGGGAGTGTGCTGTCAAACAGGTAGGGGACATCGGCTCGCATACGGATTGGAGCGATGCCTTGCAAGGGGTGGATGTGGTCTTACATCTTGCCGCGCGAGTCCATGTGATCAAAGACGGCTCGATTGATCCCTTGGCGGAGTATCGTAAGATCAATGTATTGGGGGCGGAGAACTTGGCTCGACAGGCTGTGCGAGCAGGGATAAAGCGCCTCGTTTACGTCAGCTCCATCAAGGTTAATGGTGAAGAGACGAAGAGCAGACAAAGTTATTCCGAAATAAATCAACCCTCTCCGCAAGATCCTTATGGCATTTCCAAATGGGAGGCAGAGCAGGCATTGCAACGGGTAGCCGCAGAAACTGGGTTGGAGGTGGTGATCATCCGACCGCCGCTGGTTTATGGCATAGGCGTGAAGGGGAATTTAGCGCAAATGCTTAGTGCTGTTTCGAGGCGTATCCCGTTACCATTTGCAGCAGTAAGAAATCAACGCAGTTTGATCTATGTCGGCAACTTGGTAGATGCACTGATCAGTTGTTCCATACATCCAGCTGCAGCAGGAAAGACATACTTGGTCTGCGATGGTGAAGATATCTCAACACCAGAGTTACTTAACAGTCTAGGGGATGAGATGGGACGCCCAGCTCGTTTATTTCAATGCCCGATGTGGCTGCTGTCCATGATGGGAAAAATAGCTGGTCGATCTGACCAGTTGCTGCGATTGACGGGGTCGTTGCAGATCGATAGTCATAAGATTTGTAGTGAGTTGAATTGGAAACCACCATACCGTCTGCAGCAAGGGTTACAAAAGACCGCTCAGTGGTATCGAGATACTCACCAATGATCTACATCCCGTCCATCGCTGCGTTCTTGATCACCGCTGCGGTGATCGCCATCATCTTGCGCAGCAAGTTGGGCAGCGCGGTGCAGGATGTTCCCAACGAGCGCTCCTTACATAGCAAGCCAGTTCCGCGAACGGGTGGAATAGCTTTGATGGTGGGAGTGCTGTCGGGCTGGATAGCGCTTTGGCCTTCTGTGGTCTGGTGGATAGTGGTTCCGACAGTTCTTTTGATAGCCGTCTCGTTCATAGATGACCTCCACAATTTATCGGTAAAGGAACGACTGCTAGCGCACATGATCGCAGCGACCGTATTGGTGATAGGAGCGAACATTTATGACCAGCAAGGTTTTTGGATCGCCATCAGCTTGCTGTTTGCCGTGGTGTGGATGATCAACCTCTACAATTTCATGGATGGATCTGATGGGCTGGCAGGTGGCATGGCTCTATTTGGCTTTGCCAATTACGGCATCGCTGCATTGCTCGCACACGACGAGAGTTTTGCAATGATGAATCTGGCGATATCTGCGGCTGCGCTGGGGTTTCTTTTCTTCAACTTCTCTCCCGCCAAAATATTCATGGGAGATGCTGGATCCATCCCGCTTGGATTTTTGGTAGCAGCGATGGGGCTGTGGGGATGGCAGCGAGGAGATTGGCCGCCTCTATTTCCAGTGCTCGTGTTTCTGCCATTCATCGCCGATGCGACTGTGACGTTGATCAAGCGCACATTGCAAGGTATGAAAATCACAGAGGCTCATCGTGATCATTATTACCAACGGGCCATTCAAAGTGGCATGAGTCATAGGCGTGTGGCCTATGTTGAATATGTATTTATGGCTGCAATCGGAATGTCAGCACAGATAGGCTTGCAACAAGGGATGATGCAATCCTATCTGTGTGTGTGCGTGGCATTTTGTTTAGTAGCGATGGTTTGGTTGGATGTGAGATGGGGTAAAAGATAAGTCAAGAGCGAATGTATATAGGCCGTTGAAAGCTTAGGTAATTCAATTCGTACCGTATAAAATTGCCCCCTGTGTTTTGTGCATACAGAAGAAAGTCTTCGCCAATCGATTTTCTGAGACTTAGTTACGTAACCATTAGAAACTGTTAAGTATTGACTGACCAATGGATGTAGGGCGGTTGGGCGTAGGGAAGGGCGATGTTAAGAGTCGGACGCTATAGTGCGTAGAGTTCACGGACTCTAACGTAACTAATTGATAGGAAAAACAAATGAAAGCTGTGATTCTTGCAGGTGGACTAGGAACGCGAATCAGCGAAGAGACATCCACCCGCCCTAAGCCCATGGTCGAGATTGGCGGCAAGCCGATTCTGTGGCACATCATGAAGAGCTATTCCGCCCACGGTATCAATGAATTCGTGGTGTGTTGCGGTTACAAGGGTTACGTTATCAAGGAATATTTCGCCAATTATTTCCTGCACATGTCAGATGTGACTTTTGACATGGAGCACAACAAGATGGAGGTACACCAGCGCTACGCCGAACCTTGGCGGGTAACACTGGTTGATACCGGCGACGAGACGATGACCGGAGGTCGTCTGAAGCGTGTTGCTGAATACGTCAAAAATGAAGAGGCTTTTTGTTTCACTTATGGCGATGGGGTGAGCGACGTCAACATCACCGAACTAATCGCATTTCATAAAGCACAAAAAGTCAAAGCGACGCTGACAGCCACTTTGCCGCCAGGTCGCTTTGGTGCGCTCGACATGCAAGGAAATAAGGTAAATAGCTTTCGCGAGAAACCCAAAGGCGATGGCGCCATGATCAATGGCGGATTCTTCGTGTTATCACCGCAAGTGATCGAGTATATCGCCGATGACAAAACTATTTGGGAGCGCGGTCCGATGGAGCGGTTGGCCGAAGAGGGTGATTTGGCGGCATTCCATCATGAAGGGTTCTGGCAACCTATGGATACCCTGCGCGACAAGATGCATCTGGAAGAATTGTGGCAATCCGGCAATGCGCCATGGAAGGTGTGGAAGTGAATACTTCATTCTGGAAAGGTAAGCGCGTACTGCTGACTGGGCATACCGGCTTCAAAGGAAGCTGGCTATCTCTGTGGTTGCAATCCATGGGTTCGGAGGTGGTGGGTTATGCACTGAATCCGCCAACTGATCCAAGCCTATTCGAGATCGCCGAGGTTGCTAAAGGCATGACCAGCATCATCGGAGATATCCGAGACCTAGAACTTCTTCGCAGGGTGTTCGCTGAGCATCAGCCGGAGATCGTCATCCATATGGCGGCACAACCATTGGTGCGCTATTCCTACATCGAGCCGGTTGAGACTTACTCCACCAACGTGATGGGCACGGTGAATCTGCTTGAGGCGGTGCGTAGCACTAAGAGTGTCAAAGCCGTGGTCAACGTCACCACTGACAAGTGCTATGAGAATCGTGAGTGGGCATGGGGGTACCGCGAGAACGAAGCGATGGGTGGCTATGATCCCTATTCAAGCAGCAAGGGCTGCGCTGAATTGGTGACCGCAGCCTATCGCAACTCATACTTTCATCCAGAAAAACACAAAGAACATGGCGTGGCGATCGCCTCTGGCAGAGCGGGCAACGTCATCGGTGGTGGAGATTGGGCGGACGACCGCCTCATTCCAGACATCATGCGAGCCATTAGCGCAGGTAAGCCAGTCAACATCCGCAACCCTCATGCGATTCGACCTTGGCAGCATGTACTAGAGCCCCTAGCGGGTTATTTGGTTTTGGCACAGAAGCTTTACGAAGAGGGTGCAGCCTATGCAGAAGGCTGGAATTTCGGTCCGAACGATGAAGACGCAAAACCTGTGCAATGGATCGTAGAGAAGCTCTCGCAATCTTGGGGCGAGGGGGCGAGCTGGGTTGTGGATGGAGGTGCACATCCGCATGAGGCGCATTATTTGAAGCTTGATTGTTCCAAGGCCAAATCTCGATTGGATTGGCATCCCAGATGGAACCTAGAAGAGGCGCTAGAGGCTATTGTTGAATGGCAACGGGCTTATCAAGATGGCAAGGCGACCAAATCAGTTACGCTGGAACAGATTCAGCGATATGTGAATACACGTTGAACTAACAATTTAGAAACAAGCGAAAGAGCTAATGATGAGTAAAGAAGCGATCAAACAACAGATACTAGATCTGGTTGAACAATACAGTGCTGTGCAATATGCACCGAAAGCATTCAATGCAGGTTCAAGTGTGATCCCCCCATCTGGCAAAGTCATTGGTGCTGCAGAGCTGAAGAATATGGTTGAAGCGTCACTGGATGGATGGCTCACCACCGGCCGCTTCAATGAAGCCTTTGAAAAGCGTTTCGCTGAATTTGTCGGCGTGCCTTACGCCCTGACCACGACATCCGGTTCATCAGCGAATCTATTAGCTTTCACGGCACTTACTTCTCACAAGCTGGGGGCGCGGGCGTTGAAGCTGGGCGATGAAGTCATCACCGTTGCAGCAGGTTTCCCGACCACGGTGAACCCGATGTTGCAGAACGGCATGGTGCCGGTATTCGTGGATGTCGATCCCACCACCTACAACATTGATCCAAACAAGATCGAAGCAGCGCTCAGCCCAAAGACCAAAGCCATCATGATCGCCCACACGCTGGGCAATCCTTTCGATCTGGATGTAGTCATGGCAGTGGCTAAGAAACACGATCTGTGGGTCATCGAAGATTGCTGCGATGCATTAGGTTCTCGCTACAAAGGTCAGCACGTCGGCACTTTTGGCCATATCGCTACTTGCAGCTTTTACCCAGCGCATCACATCACCATGGGCGAAGGCGGCATGATCTTTACCAAAGACCGCGACCTGCGCGGCATCATCGAATCCTTCCGCGACTGGGGTCGTGATTGTTACTGCGGCCCTGGTTGTGACAACACGTGTGGCA
>JAVBYP010000291.1 GCA_030823965.1 Sideroxydans sp. | reverse complement strand
GCGCCCAATCGCGTTCGTCACGGAATGCGAGGAGTGCTTGTGTGATCTCTTGGGTGTCGCTCATGAGGTGTCCTAGCTGATTCTATCGTTGGATTGTGCGCCGGATTGTAGCGCAAGGTAACGGGCTGTCTTTGAGGCTGTTTTACGGCTAGGGGAGGTGGCTTGTAGCGGGTAGTCGGCGAGGTCGGCGTGGTCGCGCCAGATACGGCACGGGAGAACGGGCGCGGAAGCGACCACTTGCAGCCCATCCCGCACCCGTCGGCTGCGCCGCACCGTGTCAGGGCTGCTGTGCTAGAATGCGGGCTTGTTTTTTTGCCTCTTCAGCTAATTAATTAGGTCGCTCATGGAACAACAATTCGCCAAAGAAACCCTGCCGGTCAGTCTTGAAGAAGAGATGCGCAAGTCGTACCTCGATTACGCGATGAGCGTGATCGTGGGTCGTGCCTTGCCGGATGTGCGCGACGGTCTGAAACCAGTCCATCGCCGCGTGCTGTTCGCGATGCATGAACTCTCCAACGATTGGAACCGTGCTTACAAGAAATCGGCGCGTATCGTCGGTGACGTGATCGGTAAGTATCACCCGCACGGCGACACGGCGGTGTACGACACCATCGTTCGTATGGCGCAGGATTTCTCGTTGCGCTACACGCTGGTGGATGGTCAGGGTAACTTCGGTTCGGTGGACGGCGATAACGCGGCGGCGATGCGTTACACCGAGATCCGCATGGCGAAGATCGCGCATCAACTGCTGGAAGACCTAGATAAAGAAACAGTGGACTACGGTCCGAACTATGACGGTTCGGAACATGAGCCGCTGGTGTTCCCCGCACGCTTTCCAAATCTGCTGGTGAACGGTTCGTCCGGTATCGCCGTGGGTATGGCGACCAACATCCCGCCGCACAACATGACCGAGGTGGTGGATGCTTGCCTCGCGTTGCTACGCAACCCAGAGATGGACATCGAAGAGTTGATCGAGTTGGTGCCTGCACCTGACTTCCCGACCGCCGGCATCATCTATGGTCTGTCGGGTGTGAAGGAAGGCTACCGCACGGGTCGTGGTCGCGTGATCATGCGCGGTCGTACCCATTTTGAAGACATCGGCAAGGGCGACCGTCAGGCCATCATCATCGACGAGTTGCCTTACCAAGTGAATAAAGCGAACCTGCTCATCAAGGTGGGTGAGTTGGTGCGCGAGAAGAAGATCGAAGGCATCACCGAGATCCGCGACGAGTCGGACAAATCCGGTATGCGTGCGGTCATCGAGTTGCGTCGCGGCGAGATGCCGGAAGTCGTGCTCAATCATCTGTACAAGCAGACCCAGTTGCAAGACAGCTTCGGTATCAACATGGTCGCCATCGTTGACGGTCAGCCGAAGTTGCTCAATCTGAAACAAGTCATCGAAGCGTTCTTGCGTCATCGTCGCGAAGTCGTGACACGCCGTACCATTTTCGAATTGCGCAAGGCACGCGAGCGCGGCCACATCTTGGAAGGTTTGGCAGTCGCGTTGTCCAACGTGGACGAGATCATCGCTCTCATCAAAGCCGCTCCTACCCCTGCTGATGCGAAGCGCGAGTTGATGGCGCGTTCATGGCGCTCATCACTGGTGGAAGATATGTTGAGCCGCGTCAGCGACGCATCGCGTCCTGATGGTCTGGCACCTGAATTCGGTCTGGTCGGTAAAGGCAAGGATCGCGGTTACTTCCTGTCGGATGCGCAGACTCAAGCTATCTTGGAATTGCGTCTGCAACGCCTGACGGGTTTGGAGCAAGACAAGATCGTGGGCGAATACCGCGAGGTGATGGATAAGATCGCCGACCTGTTGGACATCTTGGCGAAGCCAGCGCGCGTGACGCAGATCATCAGCGACGAGTTGGTGACGATCCGTTCGCAGTTCGGCGATAAACGCCGCAGCGAGATCGTGACGCACACGCAAGACATGAGTATGGAAGACCTGATTGCGCCGGAAGACGTGGTGGTCACCCTGTCTCACGGTGGTTACATGAAGGCGCAGAAACTGGACGAATACCGTGCGCAGAAACGCGGAGGACGCGGCAAGCAAGCGGCTTCGACCAAGGAAGATGATTTCGTCGATAACTTGTTCATCGCCAACACGCACGATTACATCCTGTGCTTCTCCAACCGTGGTCGTGTGTACTGGTTGAAGGTGTATGAAGTGCCACAAGGTACCCGTATCAGCCGTGGCAAACCGATCGTCAATCTGTTGCCGCTAGAGTCTGGCGAGCAGATCA
Organism: Sideroxydans sp.; assembly: GCA_030823965.1. Classification (GTDB taxonomy): domain Bacteria; phylum Pseudomonadota; class Gammaproteobacteria; order Burkholderiales; family Gallionellaceae; genus Sideroxyarcus. Next base: position 2,971 of record JAVBYP010000291.1, on the reverse strand, counting down.
ACGCCATCTTGCCAGTGAAGGAATTCTCCGAAGACAAGTTCGTGTTCTTCGCGACGACCGACGGCACCGTGAAGAAGACTCCGTTGTCTGATTTCGCGAACCCACGTACCAAGGGCATCATCGCCATCAATCTGGATGAGGGCGATTTCCTCATCGGTGTGGCACTGACCGACGGTAAGCATGACGTGATGTTGTTCTCTGACGGCGGCAAGGCTGTGCGCTTCGAAGAGAGCGACGTGCGCTCAATGGGGCGTGTGACGCGCGGTGTGCGCGGCATGAACCTATCCAAGGGCGGCAAAGTGATCGCCTTGCTGGTGGCCGAGAACGAGCAGCAGAGCGTTTTGACTGCGACCGAGAACGGTTTCGGCAAGCGTACGCCTATCGCCGAGTACACCCGTCATGGTCGCGGCACGCAAGGCATGATCGCCATCCAGACTTCCGAGCGTAACGGCAAGGTAGTCGCGGCGACCTTGGTGCAGCCAGATGACGAGATCATGCTGATCGGCACGAATGGTGTGTTGATCCGCACACGCGTCAAAGAGATCCGCGAAATGAGTCGTGCGACTCAGGGCGTGACACTGATCAACTTGGGTAAGGGCGATAAATTGGCAGGATTGGGCCGCGTCGCCGAGACAGAAGAGGATGCCGAATAAATGACGATCTTCAATTTCGCAGCAGGCCCAGCTGTTTTGCCGCACGAGGTATTGGTGCAGGCGCGCGAAGAGTTGTTGGATTGGCGTGGTACTGGCATGTCCGTGATGGAGATGTCGCATCGCGGTAAGGACTTCATGGATATCGCCGCCCAAGCTGAGGCCGATCTGCGTGATCTGATGTCTATCCCGAAGAACTACAAGGTGCTGTTCTTGCAGGGTGGCGCCACCTTGCAGTTCGCTATGGTGCCGCTGAATCTGTTAGGTGGAAAAGCATCGGCAGACTATGTGAATACAGGGATCTGGTCCAAGAAGGCCATCGATGAGGCGAGCAAGTTCTGCCATGTCAATGAGATAGCGACTAGTGCAGATAAGAACTTCACTTACGCACCCGCACTCAAGTCGTGGAAGTTGAATAAAGACGCAGCGTATGTGCATTACACGCCGAACGAGACCATCGGTGGTGTGGAGTTCGGTTGGGTTCCGCAAGTGGGGGATGTGCCGCTGGTGGCGGACATGTCGTCCAATATCCTGTCACGTCCTTATGATGTCTCTCGATTCGGTCTGATCTACGCAGGAGCGCAGAAGAACATCGGTCCGGCAGGGTTGACACTGGTGATCGTCAGGGATGATCTGATCGGGCTTGCCGACCCACGTTTGCCGACCATGATGAACTACAAGACGCATGCGGATAACGATTCGATGTACAACACGCCACCGACATACGGAATGTACATGGCCGGTCTGGTGTTCAAATGGCTGAAGAGGAATGGTGGCGTGGCCCAGATGGAGAAGGCCAACATCGCCAAAGCGAAGCTGTTGTATGAAGCGATCGATGGCAGTGACGGTTTCTATGTCTGTCCTGTCGCCCAAGCGGATCGCTCGCGTATGAACGTACCTTTTGTGACAGCGAATGCGGCGACCGATGCCGAATTCGTCAAACAAGCGGATGCGCGTGGCCTGATGCAACTCAAGGGGCACAAGCTGGCGGGTGGGATGCGCGCATCTATCTACAATGCGATGCCTCTGGAAGGCGTCCAAGCGTTGGTCGAGTTCATGCGTGAGTTCGCGCGGAATAAAGGTTGAGTCATATGTCCGACGAACTAAAAAAATACCGTGAACAGATCGACCGTATCGACGACGAGTTGCTGAAGCTGTTCAATCAGCGTGCCGGCATCGCCCAGCAGATCGGTCACGTCAAAGGCAATGGCGCAGTGTTGCGTCCAGAGCGTGAAGCACAAGTATTGCAACGCATGAAGGAAGCCAATCAAGGGCCATTGTCTGGTCAGGGTGTGAGTGCGTTGTACACCGAGGTCATGTCGCAGTGCCGCGCATTGGAAGCACCATTGCGCGTGGCTTATCTGGGTCCACACGGTACGTTCAGCGAGGCGGCGGTGTTCCAGCGCTTCGGTCAGGCGACCGAGGGCGTGCCCGCGGATACCATCGACGGCGTGTTCTCTGCCGTGGAGAACGAATCAGCGAACTATGGACTGGTGCCGGTGGAGAATTCCACCGAAGGCGCTATCGGCCGCACACTCGATCTGTTGCTGAGTAGCAATCTGAAGATATGCGGCGAGGTTTTGCTGCAAGTACATCAATGCGTATTGTCGAACGAGAACGACCTGACGATGATCCGCAAGGTCTATTCACATCCGCAATCGTTCGGTCAGTGCCAAGAGTGGCTGAACGCGCATCTACCCCATGCTGAACGCATCACCGCCTCTAGCAACGCTGATGCGGCGCGTATGGCGGCTGAAGAATCGTTCGCGGCCGCGGTCGCAGGTGCGCAAGCGGCAGAGCATTTCAAGCTGAAGGTGTTGGCGCAGAACATCGAGGATGACGCACGCAACACCACGCGCTTCCTTGTCATCGGCAAACAGGAAGTCGCCGCTTCGGGTAAAGACAAGACTTCGTTGGTGATGTCGGCGGCGAACCGCCCAGGTGCGGTGCATGATTTGTTGGTCCCGCTGGCGCGCAATGCCGTGTCTATGACCAAACTGGAGTCGCGCCCGTCGCGCACTGGTTTGTGGGAATACGTGTTCTATGTCGATATCGAGGGACATCAGTCCGACGCCAAAGTGGCGGCTGCGCTGGCACAACTCAAGCAGATCGCCGCTTTCGTCAAAGTGCTGGGTTCTTATCCAGTCGCTGTTTGAATAATGATTATTGAATAATTTCAGAACCGCGAACGGCACGAAACAAAAGTAGAATCGGTCTTGTTCGTGTTCATCGCGGGTCTCCCTGTCTTTAGTTGTGGATTAATTTATGAATTACGCTGATCTAGCACCTACCTATATTCGTGCCATCGCCCCGTATCAACC
>JAVBYP010000250.1 GCA_030823965.1 Sideroxydans sp. | reverse complement strand
AGTGACGAATAGTCTGAAGAACTGCATCGAATGTCATGCCAGTCTCAAAGACGATAGCGTCATCGCGCGCGAAGACAGTTTTTGCGTGGCCTGCCACAAATACGAAGCGGTGAAACTGGATTGTTTTGAATGTCATTCGGGTGTGCGCAAGAGCGCATGGCTGAAGAGGAATGCCAAATGAGCGACATCAACCTTCAGCGCAGGAACTTCTTGAAGACAGCAGCAGGTGCGGCGATGGTCACAGTGGCACCGGGGATGTTGTTGTTCGATGTCGCCCATGGTAATCCTCAGTCAGTCGGCAAGGTGCGCTGGGGAATGCTCATCGATACTGCTGCTTGTGTGCCCGGATGCAATGATTGCGTGACTGCTTGCAATAAAGAGAACGGTTTATCTGGCGGCACTTCAGCAACTGACCCTCAATGGATACGCAAGATCGAGATCAAGGACATCAGCAGTGGACGCGAAGTGTCGTTGCCGATGATGTGCCAGCACTGTGAGCATCCACCTTGTGTCGATGTATGTCCTACAGGCGCGTCATTCAAACGGATGGACGGTATCGTTTTGGTCGACAAACACCTTTGTATCGGCTGCCGTTACTGCATGATGGCGTGTCCCTATAAGGCCCGTTCTTTCGTGCATGAGCCACTGAGCGATCAGAACCCGGATGTCCCACGCGGCAAAGGGACGGTGGAGAGTTGCACGATGTGTGTCCATCGCATCGACCAAGGCGGGCAACCGGCGTGTGCAGAGGCGTGTGCTAATAAAGTGATCTTGTTCGGCGATCTGAACGATCCGGATAGTGAGATCGCGAAGAAGGTGAGATCGGTCGTTTCTACTCAGATACGTGCCGACCTGAAATTAAATCCAGGCGTGCGTTACCAAGGGTTATGAAAATGGCAAGTTATTCCATACCTCAGTTAAGAAGCCATCTCTTCTACGTACTCATGGCAGCGGCTGGTGCCATCGTGCTTGCAGCCATGTTTGCCGTGCATTCAATGGAAGTTCAGGGCCATATCATCACCGGCATGAACAACCAGATCGTTTGGGGTATGCCGCACGTGTTCGCGATATTCCTGATCATTGCTGCATCTGGTGTGCTCAATGTCTCATCCATCGGTTCGGTATTCAACAAACCAGCGTACAAGGTGCGCGCACCACTTGCTGGCTTGCTATCCATTGCCATGCTGGCGGGCGGATTGACTGTGCTGATGCTGGATCTGGGTAGGCCAGATCGCATCATCGTGGCTGCCACCAATTTCAATCCGACTTCAGTGTTCGCATGGAACATCGTGCTTTACTCTGGAATGTTCGCGGCGGTCACGGTGTATCTGTGGACCCTGATGGAACAGCGTATGTATGAATGGTCCAAGCCAGCAGCTTTTGTCGTGTTCATTTGGCGTTTTGTTTTGACTACGGGCACGGGTGTCATTTTTTCATTCTTGGTCGCGCGCCAAGCTTACGGTACAGCGATCCTGCCTCCGTTGTTCATCGTGATCTCCTTTGCCTGGGGACTGGCGGTGTTCCATGTCGTGCAAGCAGCGATCTATGAATGGAACGGCAAACTATTGGATGAATATGTGCAGAAACGCATGCGCAACCTGATGGGGGTGTTCGTCATCGCTTCGCTCTATTTTGTGGCGACTTATCATCTGACCAATCTATATTTTGCGCGGCAGACCGAGTTCGAAAGCTTCATTCTGGTGGAGGGCGGGATATATCCGCAGTTATTCTGGATCGGTTACGTCTTGCTGGGGAATGTGCTGCCATTGCTGCTCATCTATCTACCCGCACTCGACAGATTCAAGCGTATCCCTGTCGCTTCATTGCTCATCATCTTGGGGGGATTCTGCTTGCTCTATGTGTTCATCATCGGCGGGCAGGCTTTTCCCTTGGACATATTCCCAGGATATTCTGTAAGCAGTAGTTTTGCAGATGGGGAGATCGGTACATATCAACCCTCCTTGCCGGAAATATTGTTAGGCTTGGGTGGGGTCGGTGTCGCATTCCTGATCTCTGCTATTGGTATTCGTGTGTTGGACTTCGTACCACGCGAATTGCCTAAGAAATAGCAATTCTTCCTTTTCGATGATCGTCTTTTGGTGAGGTTGCAAATATGAGCAACCGCTTTCTAGTCTCCGCAGCTCATAAATCATCTGGCAAGACCATGGTCAGCATCGGTCTGTGTGCAGCGCTGGTTGCGCGCGGGCATGCTGTGCAGCCCTTCAAAAAAGGCCCTGACTATATCGATCCGATGTGGCTGTCACAGGCTACCGGACGTCCCTGCCGTAACTTAGACCTTTACCTGATGGAGAATGACGATGTCGTGGCGACCTTTGCTCGCCATGCGTCAGAAGTGAATCTGGTGGAAGGTAACAAAGGGTTGTATGACGGACTTGCACTGGATGGCAGCAACAGCAACGCAGCCCTTGCCAAGATGCTCGACTTACCGGTAATACTGGTCATTGATGCACGTGGTATGACACGTGGTATCGCGCCGCTGATCTTGGGGTATCAGGCATTCGATAAAGATATTCGCATCGCCGGCGTGATCCTCAACAACCTCGGCGGCAAGCGTCACGAATCCAAGCTAAGACAAGTCATCGAACATTACACCGACGTTCCTGTGATCGGAGCCATCCAGCATGATGAGCGACTGTCCATCGTCGAGCGTCATCTGGGCTTGATGCCTAGCAACGAATCCATCGCAGCCAGTGCAAAGATCAAACAGATCGGCGAAGCCATCGCTGAGCAGGTCGATCTGGATAGCTTGCTTGCCATCACGCAAAAGCAACCACTCTCCGTCCCTCATCTTGCAGAAGTACGTGCCATCACTAGCGGTGACAAGGTGCGCATCGGAGTCGCACGTGACCGTGCCTTCGGGTTCTATTACGCAGATGATCTGGATGCTTTGCAGACGGCGGGCGCGGAGTTGGTCCCGTTCGACACCCTCGATGATGCGCATCTGCCAGAGGTCGACGCGCTGTACATCGGCGGCGGTTTTCCAGAGGCTTGTGCGATAGAGTTGGAAGCCAACACGACCTTGCGCAATGAGATCAAACAAGCCATCGAGGGTGGTATGCCTGCCTATGCCGAATGTGGTGGACTGATGTATCTCTCACGTCGCATAGATTACCAAGGGCGTAGTTTTGAGATGGTCGGTGCGATCCCCGGCGATGTGAAGATGCATGCCAAACCCATCGGTCGCGGCTATGTGCATCTGCGCGAGGACGGCGAACATCCGTGGCCGCGCCCCGATGTGCCCGCACGCCAGATCAAAGCTCACGAGTTCCACTATTCGAGCCTAGAGAACCTTCCTCCCGACATGCGCTTCGCTTACCATGTGGAGCGCGGCTACGGCATCGACGGCGAGCGAGACGGTCTGATCATCCACAACCTGCTGGCTTCCTATACGCATCTACGTACTATCGGTAGTTGCTATTGGGCATCCCGCTTCGTTGCTTTTGTGCGTCGCTGCAAACTGCAATCATTAACCCCAATCAAAGAGAAAGCATGATGAACACAAGTCTATATCAAGCTGCAATCGCAGCATTCGACCAAGCCAATGCACAAGATCCAAACAAGGAGATGTTCGAAGGGCGTGAATATCCGAAGGAACTGCTGTATGCACAACGTATGACCGACATGCAGGAACGTTTCGTGCCCGATGCATCGGAAGCGGTGAAACTGGCCTGCCGCGCGCAGCATATCCAGCGTTGGAAAAGTCCGCGCAGCGACTACCCGATGGACAAAAAAGGCTACATGTTGTGGCGTACTACTCTTTACAAGTTCCATGCCGAGACTGCTGGCGCACTGATGAAACAAGTGGGTTACGACGACGAGATGATCGAACGTGTGAAGACCATCGTCGGCAAGAAGGAATTGAAGACCAATCCAGAGACACAGCTGATGGAAGACGTGGTCGATCTGACTTTCATCGAACATTACATGCTGCATTTCGCTTCGCAGAAGCCAGACTACGACGAGGCGAAGTGGATCGTCATCATCAAGAAGACATGGGACAAGATGTCAGACAGCGCTCACCAATTCGCACTGGCTGGCAAGATCAAGTTGCCAGAACCTTTGGTGCCATTGATCTTGAAGGCGGTGCAATAAATGGATTATTTGCCCGTATTCCAGAAGGTCAAAGGACGCCTCTGCCTAGTGGTTGGCGGAGGCTCAATTGGTACTCGCAAAGCGGGCGTGTTGCTGGAGGCTGGTGCCAAGGTGCGCGTGGTCGCGCCGCAGATCGACGATGAGTTGAAATCTAAAGCCAACGTAGACGCTGTCGTCGCACGCTTCGAAGAAAAGCATCTCGATGGTGTGATGCTCGTCATCGCAGCCACCAATGATCGAGCTGTGAACAAGCAAGTCTCCGAACTGGCACAGGCGCGCAACATTCCGGTGAATGCGGTAGACGATCCTGAACTGTGTAGTTTCATCATGCCGGCCATCATGGACCGTTCACCCTTGATGGTGGCGTTCTCCAGCGGTGGTGCTTCGCCTGTACTGACACGCATGATGCGCGGCAAACTGGAGACGGTCATTCCGCAGAACTACAGCCGTCTCGCCGCTTTTGCTGAACGCTTCCGTGAATTGGTCAAAACCAAAGTCACCAATCCAGCTAAGCGCCGTATCTTCTGGGAGAACGCGCTGGACGGTGTGATCGCTGAGAAAGTGCTGACCGGTGACGAGAGCAGTGCCGAAGCGATGCTGCAAAAGATGTTGGCGAATGAAGACAACATCGTGCGCGGTGAGGTGTATCTGGTGGGGGCGGGCCCCGGAGATCCTGATCTGCTGACTTTCCGCGCGCTGCGGCTGATGCAGAAAGCAGACGTGGTGGTGTACGACAATCTTGTCTCTAAGCCCATCGTCGATATGACACGTCGAGATGCGGATCGTATCTTCGTAGGAAAAAAACGCGACGACCACACTTTGCGTCAAGAAGAGATCAATGCGCTTTTAGTCAGGTTGGCGAAAGAAGGGAAACGCGTGTTACGTCTCAAAGGCGGCGACCCGTTCATCTTTGGACGCGGCGGCGAAGAGATCGAGACGCTGGCGGCCGAAGGTATTCCATTCCAAGTGGTGCCTGGTATCACTGCTGCATCGGGTGTGGCTTCTTACGCTGGTATCCCGCTGACGCACCGTGACCACGCCCAAGCTTGTGTGTTCGTCACAGGACATCTCAAAGACGGGACGATGAACCTAGATTGGGAGTTGCTGGCTCGTCCAAGACAG
>JAVBYP010000142.1 GCA_030823965.1 Sideroxydans sp. | reverse complement strand
TTTTCCGTTCGTCCCGAGTGCCGCGCTTGCGCGGTGTATCGAGGGAGCGAACGGAAAACGAGCTTGCGAGTTTCGCTCAAACACTCACCACGAACGGACTTAAGTAGGTTTCCCTAAATTCCGGATATTTTTGAAACACGCCATGCAGATCACCCATTTCGAATCCCGCCCTCCTCAGCTAGTGCAAGCGCTAGAGGCGCTCGCGCAGCGTGCGGATAGCCGTGAGGCGGCTGAGATACTTTTCGATGAGCTTTGCGGGATAACGGTGTTGGTCGCCAAGAAGTTCACCAATGACCGCACCGCCGATGGCATCCAAGACGCGTTCCAATTGGCGATTGGCTGCATCTCGCTAGGCATCAGCCAAGCCAGCCTCCCGCAAGGCAAAGACGCCAAGCTTGAGTTCCTGTTGCAACATGGCGCTGAACACGTGTTCCAGATGGGTTTCCGTCACATCAAGGAATTATCTGCCCTGCCCTACGTCGCTTTCGTCTCTGATTTCGACAACGATCCCTTCATCCAACAGCGCAACCTCAAAGCCATCTTCATGGAGATATGTAGCGCTGACCCGTCATCGACTTGGAACGGCGATACGGTCTTTGCGAACGAGTTGTTGGATAGGAGGCGCAACCAGAAACTCATCGAGTGTGCGAAATGGATACGCAAACATAATTCCGATGGGCCGGTAAAAGACTCTGAGCTGGATGCGAATGCGGCGATCGCCATCGCCATCATCTTTGCCATCGCTGGCAATGGACAGATCGTTGCGCGTACGTCTCAAAGTGCCATCGAGAGTCTGATCAAATACACCCGTGAAGTGCGCCCTGATGTCGAAGCGGGCTGGGAAAGAATGCTGAAAAAGATACCGCCTGAACATCAGCCTGTCCTGCGCGAACGCATGGAAGAGCTGAAAGGCACCATCATCAAGAAGATCTATTCAAGGACCAAGATCAAGACCGTGCTCACGGAACTGCAGGATTTTTATGCGGGGAATGAGCAGGACATCGAATATCCCTAAACCTTCTTCGTCATCCCCGCGCAGGCGGGGATCCAGTTTGCTGAAATAACTAGGTTCCCGCCTGCGCGGGAACGACGTATTGTGTCCTTAGCTGTCTTTCTGCTTGTCGCTAGGAGTAGGTTCGAAATCGATGTGGAAAGACAACGGCTTTTCCTTGTCTTCTACTGCGGGGGCTGCATTTTCTTCGGTGGGCAACTCTTCTACGGCCACAGCCTCATCGGTAGATCTCTGTTTATCATCGATCACGAAATCGATAGGGAACGCTTTGTCTTGGACGTGCTCGTGGGCGTCGCTGGCATGGTGTTCAACCTCTTCTGCGGCGGTCACCTCGTTCGGTGTGGCAGCCTCGGCTAGCCAATCAGCCGCCTCGTCTGCTGCCATTTCAGTGCCATCCTCAGATTGTTGTTTCAGCAACGCTTCGTTCAATTGCGAGTGATTGATCATTCGGCGTGTGAGCAGATAGTTGCCGAAGCGACCATGCTGTTTGGGATCGAACTCGCCCAAGCAGTTCGCCATATCTTGAGCGGACAGATAACCCAGTTCGATGAGGATGTCGCCGATGGGGCGTGTATGTGTGGTTTTGGATGGCAACCACAATGCGCCCAATTCATGGCTTTCTTCTCGGTACAGTTCGTTGTCTTTATCCAGTGTGCGGCCCAGTGCTTGGATAGTCTTCCAATGCGGGCTGTTCTTGTTGTGGCTCAAGAATTTGCGCGAGGCTTTTTCGAACTCAGCGATCTGCGCATTGGATGAATAGATGGACAACAACAACATCCACGCATTCTCACTCTTGGGAAGTTGCACGAGGAATTCCAGCAAGATACGGATGGCTTTGTCCGGGTGTCCGTACACGGCGTACAGCTCTGCCTCTTCCAGCACGGTCTGCTCTTCTTTACTGGATGGGTCTGTATCAGACATTGAGATCGGAACATCCAATTCATCTTGCAATGCTTGCAGCGCTTGGTATTGCCTAGAGCTTGTGGGATGCACGATGCTGAGAGTGGATTCGCCGACGGGTGTGGCTGGTTGAGGGGCCTGTTCGATCTCCTCCACCTTCTTCAACTTCGGTGCGCGTGCCTTCATCTCCATGTAGTGTCGCACTCCGAAGACGGTCAATCCGATGGCGGCTAAACCAGCCAGTATCTTCAAGATGAGTTGCCATGTGTCGGATGAGACCAGCGGCTCCGCTTTCTTGGCTTCGGCCTTGGCTGTCTCTAGGCTTGCCAACTTTTGACGGATGGCTTGGATCTCTTCGCTCATCGCCTTCATCTGATATTGCATGGCGAGTAGATGCGCGGTCTGGTCGTCCTCATCCAACATCTTGCGTTGTGCCGAGATGACCTCACGGTCGTTGGCGCTCAACTTGCCGACGCGGGAGATATCTAGTTGCCCACCGCTCAATTGCAGCTTGAACTCTGTCTTGCCTTTGCTGGCGCTCTTTGGTGCAGTTACCGTAGCCCTCTTGCCTGTCTTTTTGGCACTTGGTGCTGGCTCCACGGCGAGTGGCGTCTCTTCCAGCATCTTAGCGGTATCGGTCTGCTGAGGTACTGGCTTGGCCACGACCACTGCGGGTATCGGTGCAACAACGACCTTGGGTACAACGACTGCTACAGGAGTTGTCTCTGCGCCGAACTCTGGCAACACGGCGAACACCTTGGTGTTGGTGCTGATCGAATCTTTACATTGGATCTGCAAACTGAACTCTGCGACAGGTTCGTTGAGTGGTCGTTTCGACCTGATCTCGATCTTGTGTGTCGTCTTGTTGAAATGGGTGCTCAAACCGGTTTGCAGCAGCGCGTTGCTACTATCGACCGCGCCTTCTCTCACTGCCGCCAACGACAAGCAGCCGTCGTCGATGTTCTCGCCTATTCCTAACTGCACTTCGACATAAGCTTCGACACGTTCACCGATGCGGCTGACCAAGCTAAGCTCTCCGATTCCAACGGCTGAGGCTTGCATCGATGCCAATGCAAGAAGTGACGAACAAACGAAGAGCTTAGGATGAAGGATATTCAAAGCGCTGGATGATTTGAGTTAGTGGGCCGCAAACGTTTGTCTTTATAGTTTTGGTGAATGCGTCGGAGACGCGAATATTACTGAAGCAACACCCCTAAAGCAATTCAATGGCACTTCAATAAAGCCAAACTCCGTCGCAATACGGCGTTGCTCACGAAAAATTGCTCCTAACATATCAACTATATGCGTCGTCGCAATTTTTCATTCGCGCCTTGTCTTGCTTAGGATTTTGAATTTATTGAAGCGCCACACAAAGCCCAATTACAGACCACTCAACACCTTGATGTGTGCCATGGCGCTGCGCCCCAAGGCATGTAACTCATAGCCTCCTTCCAACACCGAGACGATACGCAACTGGGCATATTTGGCGGCGACTCGTTTCAACTCTTCGGTCACCCATGTGTAGTCGGGTTCGGACAATCGCATGGAACCCATGTCGTCATCGCGATGGGCGTCGAAGCCGGCCGAGATGAAGATGAATTCGGGCTGGAAGCTTTCCAAGGCAGGTAGCCACTGTTCAGTCACGGCTGTACGGAACTCGCCCCCGCTGGTACCTGCCTTGAGGGGTACGTTGATGATGTGGTCGCTACTGCTGTCCGCTCCACAATAGGGATAGAAAGGATGCTGGAAGGTGGAACACAACATCACACGCGGCTCGTTGCGAAAGATATCCTCCGTGCCATTGCCGTGGTGCACATCGAAATCGACGATGGCGACGCGGCTCAAACCGTGTGCGGCCAAGGCATGAGCGGCACCGACGGCCACGTTATCAAAGATACAGAAGCCCATCGCTTTAGCGTGTTCCGCATGGTGGCCGGGCGGGCGGATGTTGCAAAAGGCGTTCTCGACTTGTTGCGCCATCACCATATCCACCGCCATCACCACCGCCCCTGCGGCACGCAAAGCGGCGGGATAAGTGAATTGATTCATGATGGTGTCGCCATCCAGATCCAAGATGCCTTCTTTGGGCGCTTTGGCGGCGATGTCGTCCAGATAGTCGCCGTCGTGCACGCGTAACAGTTGCTCGCGCGTCACCTCTGGCGCATCGTGATGTTGTAGGTAACCGAACAATCCCGAGGCAATGAGTTGGTCTTCGATCGCATGGATGCGAGCCGGACACTCTGGATGATGAGCGCCCATGTCGTGTTTGAGACAAAGAGGATGGCTGATATAAGCTGTTTGCAAGGTTCACTCCGTCATTTTTTTGTAGTGCTGCGGTGCTATCATAGCGACCTCAAGCAAGACCTCCAAACTACTCGTACATAATCATGGGCAAGCACTATCTAAATCCCCTCTTCGCTCCGAAGTCGGTGGCCGTTTTCGGCGCTAGCGACCGTCAAGATGCAGTCGGTCAGATCGTATTCCAGAACATGTTGCAAGGCGGCTTCAAGGGTAAGCTCTACCCGATCAACGCCAAGAACGCCGAGGTACAAGGCCAACGTGCTTATGCCTCCATCGCCGAGATCGGCGAGCCGGTAGAGTTGGTGGTCATCGCCACCCCGCCGCAGACCGTCCCCGGCATCATCGAAGAATGTGGCCTACATGGCGTGAAGGCTGCGGTCATCATCACCGCAGGTTTTGGCGAAGCAGGTGCCCAAGGCATCGCGCTGGAAAAAGAGCTGGTGGAAGCGGCGCGTCGCTACAACATCCGCCTCATCGGCCCTAACTGTCTGGGCATCATGCGCCCCTCCATTGGTCTCAACGCGACCTTCAACAATGGCGCAGCCAACGTAGGCAACATCGCTTTCGTGTCACAGTCCGGTGCCTTGTGTACCGCGATCTTGGATTGGGCGAGCCGCAACGATGTAGGCTTCTCCAGTGTGGTATCCATGGGTTCATCCACTGACGTGGATTTCGGTGAGATATTGGACTTCTTGGTATCCGATCCGAACACGCAAAGCATCCTGATGTACATCGAAGGTATCCGCAACGCACGTAGCTTCATGAGTGCCTTGCGGGCGGCGGCGCGTACCAAACCTGTCATCTTGGTCAAGGTCGGTCGTCATGCGGCGGGCTCTAAAGCAGCCATGTCGCACACGGCTTCTTTGGTCGGTGCGGATGACGTGTTCGATGCGGCCGTGAGCCGCGTCGGCGTGGTGCGTGTGCAGACGGTCACCCAGTTGTTCACGGCAGCGCGTGCGTTGTCTTGTGGTTTCAAACCGACTGGTAACCGCCTCGCTATCGTCACCAACGGCGGCGGCCCCGGTGTGATGGCG
>JAVBYP010000277.1 GCA_030823965.1 Sideroxydans sp. | reverse complement strand
GTCGAGCACGAAGGTGCTGCGCTCGATACCACGCACTTGCTTGCCATACATCATCTTCTGCTTCATCACGCCGAACAAATTGCACACCGTCTCGTCCGCATCAGACAGCAATTCGAAAGGTAAGGTGAACTTGGATTTGAAACCTTCATGTGATTTGACGCTGTCACGTGAAAGCCCGACGACCTCACAATCCGCCTTCTGGAAATCTGGATACAGGTCGCGGAACTGTTGGACTTCGGTGGTGCATCCAGGGGTGTTGTCCTTGGGGTAGAAGAAGATCACCAAGGCTTTGCTGCGGATGGGGTGAAGTGTGAAATCGACTCCGCCAGTGGCGGGTAGTGTGAAATCGGCGACTGCTTTGTTTGGCATTAATGACTCCAGTGATGTGCCTGCATTGTTGTCAAATTCGTCTGAATAGGCAAGCGCAGACAAGTATCTTTTTCTGTGCTACGTTGCCCACCCCTGATTGTTTGAGAAATTTTGATGTCGGATGTCGATTTCATGCGCGAGGCGCTCAAGCTGGCCGAGCAAGCAGCACTGGCTGGCGAAGTACCCGTCGGTGCGGTGGTGGTGAAGGATGGCGAGATCGTCGGGCGCGGATTCAATGCCCCTATATCGCGCCACGATCCTTCCGCCCACGCAGAGATCGCCGCACTGCGCGATGCGGCACAGCGCATCGGCAACTACCGTCTGGTCGGGTGTGAACTTTTTGTTACGTTGGAACCCTGTGTGATGTGCGTCGGAGCCATGTTCCATGCACGTATCGCGCGGGTCGTGTTCGGTGCGCAGGACTATAAGACGGGAGCGGCAGGTAGCGTGCTCGACTTATTCGCTCAATCGCAGCTCAATCATCACGCGACCATCCAAGGCGGGGTATTAGCCGACGAGTGCGGCAAAGTACTCACTGATTTTTTCGCGATGCGACGCGCGCAGCAAAAGACACAATGAACATCACCATCCACATCCCCACGCAGACGCTTGAACTGTTCGACGACAGCGGCAATTCATTGCGTCGTTATGTGGTCTCGACAGGTGCCAATGGCGTGGGCGAAGAGAATGGTAGTTTTTGCACACCGCGCGGTCGCCATGTCATCCGTGCCAAGATTGGCGCGGGGCAACCAGACAATGCCGTATTTGTGAAACGTCGCCCCACCGGAGAGGTGTATACGCCTGAGTTGGGCGAGCAACACCCTGGACGGGATTGGATATTGACGCGCATCCTGTGGCTGTCGGGTTGTGAGAGTGGTTTCAATCGTTCGGGTAGTTGCGATACCATGCGGCGCTATGTCTATATCCACGGCACGCCAGACATCACAGCGTTGGGCAAGCCCGGTTCACGCGGTTGTGTACGTATGCGCAATGCAGAGTTGACGGAGCTGTTCGATCTGGTCACGGTAGGCACGGAAGTTCGAATCATCGCTTGAGTTCAATAAGGGGAATCCTATGAGCAATCCGTTCACAGTCAGTCTGGTGTGTTGGCACGATGGAGAACCTTTACTGCGCGCTGTACGCGATGCGGTGTTCATCCGTGAACAGGGTGTTCCTGAAGAATTGGAGTGGGACGAATTCGACGAGCAGTGCCGCCATGCCTTGGCTTTGAGTCATAGCGGAGAAGCGGTCGGATGCGGGCGAATCTTTACCAACGGGCACATCGGTCGTATCGCGGTGTTGAAACCTTGGCGTGATCAGCGAGTGGGTACCGCGCTCGTCGAGGCGCTGTTGAACGAAGCACGATCACGCAAATACAAGTTCGTCGATGTCGATGCGCAGACGCATGCTGTGCCGTTCTATGAAGGACTAGGCTTCTCGATACAGGGCAAGGAATTCATGGATGCCGGCCTACCTCACATCAAGATGAAGCTAGAACTCAAGCCGCGCTAGTCAGTCCGTTCGCAGCATCTTCCTCATCACAAAAAGCCGAAAGGATCGAATCGTCTCCCTAGCCCTCACGGCAAGGCGTAAGGCAATGCTTGGAATCTCAGTTGCGGGCCATCGATTTTTCCAAGATGGACAGTTGTACTTTCATGGCTAGCCGTTTGCACCACAGCAAGCAGGTCCATGCCGCCATTGGGTGAGGGCTGAGCATCCACTACCGTGCCGCAGGACTGTTCTGCGGATGCCGTGCTGAACAAAACATCTCCTGCTTTGGCTTCGGTCGCATCATCAAGATGTGCCAGATACATGCGGCGACTTGCCTTGCCTAAGTAGTGCATACGCGCCACCACCTCTTGTCCTGGGTAGCAACCTTTTTTGAAATTCACACCACCGATGACTTCGAAGTTGAGCATCTGCGGCACGAAGGCTTCGAGCGTGGCAGCTTGTACGAAAGGCACGCCTGCGCGGATATCTAACCAATCCCAACAATTCGAGCCGACAGCTTGCAGTGCGGAAAGTGATCGCCACAACTCGATGGCATGTTGCGATGTGGTGGTGATCTGGAAACGATCTGCTTCGCGGCAAAGGACGCTGTCTTCACCTTGTGCGGCGACTTCCATGGCCTGCTGCGGCAGCGCAGGGTAGAGCGCTTGCAAGGTCTTGCGAGCATCGGCGCCTGCGACACCGATACAAACCAACTCGGCGCTCACATCGGTGATCTTCACCTTGCTACGCAGCACATACATCGAAAGTTTCTTGCGGATCTGTTCGGTCAGGCTGTGGTGCAGTTGCAGCACATAGTCGTTGCCATCACGCCAGATCAGCATACTCGCCAACATACGCCCTTTGGCGTTGTTGATGCTGGAGAGTTGTGCATGCGTCGAGGTGACTTCGCGGATGTCGTTGCTCAGCAGGTTCTGCAAGAACGGCTGCGCATCGTCGCCAGAGACCTTGAGCAAACCGTACTGTGAGAGGTCGCAACGTACCGTGTCATCGCGTGTAGCGATGCGCTCAGCGGCGGCATCACCGAAATGTCGAGCGATGCCATCCTGCAGGTGTGCGCCTTGGGTGGAGAGGAATGTGTGCCAGTCTTGATTCATCATGTCTAGTCCTTTATCGATAGGCTCAATCTTACCTTGAGGACGCTCCTTCGGCTAAACTCTCGCACCATGAAATCCATGTTGCTTGCCCTGTCTTTGTTGCTGCTAACCGCCTGTGATGGCGGTCTGTGGAACGATCCCTATCCAGCTGACGATGCAGGCAAGTCCATCCTCTATACCGCGTTCACCGAGCGTCCCAAGCACCTCGACCCCGCACAGGCATATAGCGAGAACGAATATGAGTTCCTCGCGCACATCTATTCGCCGCCACTCCAGTACCACTACCTGAAGCGTCCCTATCAGCTCGTTCCTCTAGCAGCGAGTGAGATGCCGTCTGTGCGTTACCTAGATAAAGATAAGCGCCCATTGCCAGCTACGGCTTCGCCCCAGCGCATCGCCTACAGCGTGTATGAAGTGCACATCAAGCCGAACATGCGCTACCAGCCGCATCCCGCTTTTGTGCCAGAGTACATGCACCTAACAGTGACTGATCTAGCCAGCATCCAGACCTTGAGTGATTTCAAACAGGTGGGCACGCGTGTCGTCACGGCGGCGGATTACGTGCATCAGATCAAACGTCTCGTGCATCCGCAGCTACATACACCCATCGCCGGGGTGATGGGCGAGTACATCGTCGGCCTTAAGGAATATGCCGCTGCGTTGCAAGCTGCCAGCAAGTCACCCGGTTTCCTCGACATAGAGAGCTATCCATTGAGTGGTGTGGCGGTGGTAAACGACACCACTTATCGCATCACCATCCACGGCAAATATCCGCAGTTCGCCTACTGGCTGGCGATGCCCTTCTTCTCGCCCATGCCGCAAGAGGTAGAGCGTTTCTATGCGCAAGCGGGAATGAAAGAACGCAACCTCACGCTGGACTGGTGGCCAGTTGGGAGCGGCCCCTATTTCCTGTCGGAGAACGATCCCAATCGCCGCATGGTGATGACGAAGAACCCGTATTACGACAGCGAGACCTATCCCAGCGAAGGTGAAGCTGGGGATGCGCAAGCTGGCTATTTGGCGGATGCAGGCAAGTCACTACCGCTCATCAACCAAGTGGTGTTCTCGTTAGAGAAAGAGACCATTCCCTATTGGAACAAATTCTTGCAAGGCTATTACGACGCCTCTGGTATCAGCTCGGACAGTTTCGATCAAGCGGTGCAAGTGAGTGTGAGTGGCGAAGCGGCAGTGAGTGACGAGATGAAGATGCAAGGCATCACACTCAACACCGCAGTGGCCACTTCTACCATGTACACCGGATTCAACTGGCTAGATCCAGTGGTGGGCGGTAACTCTGAGCGTGCCACCAAATTGCGCCGTGCCATCGCTATCGCGGTGGACTTCGAAGAGTTCATCTCCATCTTCGCCAACGGGCGCGGCATCTCGGCGCAATCGCCCATCCCGCCCGGCATCTTCGGCTTCAAAGAAGGTAAGTACGGTATCAACTCTTATGTGTACGACTGGGTGGATGGCGCACCAAAACGTAAGTCCATCACCGAGGCGAAACGTTTGTTGGCAGAAGCAGGCTACCCCAACGGCGTGGATGCTAAGACCAAACAACCACTGGTCATCCACCTCGACACTACAGCCAACGGCGTGGGCAACAAATCGCGCTTGGATTGGATACGCAAACAGTTCGACAAGATCGGCGTGCAACTCGATGTGCGCAGCACCGACTACAACCGATTTCAAGACAAGATACGCCGTGGCGATATGCAGATGTATTACTACGGTTGGAACGCCGACTATCCCGACCCCGAGAACTTCTTGTTCCTGCTGCATGGGCCGCAGGGTAAGGTGAAGTTCAGCGGCGAGAACGCCAGCAACTACAGCAATCCTGAATTCGATCGCCTGTTCGAGCAGATGAAGAACATGGATAGCGCCCCGCAACGCCAAGCCATCATCGACGAAGCGCTGGAGATACTGCGCCGCGACTCCCCGTGGCTGTGGGGCTACCACCCCAAACAATATGTCCTGCAACACGGCTGGCTAAACAACATCAAGCCCAACATCATGGCCAACAACAAACTCAAATATTGGCGCGTGGATGCGGCCCAACGCGAACAGCTGCGCAGCACATGGAATCGTCCCGCGTACTGGCCGTTGGCGCTTGGATTCGTGTTGCTATCGTTGTTCGGGGTGTGGATGTGGCGTGTGCTGAAGAAACGCGAGGATGCTAAATGATCGCCTACCTCATCCGCCGCATCCTCTACGCTATTCCCATCCTCATCGGTGTGAATCTGCTCACCTTCGCGCTGTTCTTCGTGGTGAACACGCCAGACGATATGGCGCGTATGCAGCTG
>JAVBYP010000104.1 GCA_030823965.1 Sideroxydans sp. | reverse complement strand
AATCGGGCCACCAATATCTCGTCCATCTGATCCTTGGAATAAGCTTGCAGATGTTTCCAACGCACGATCTGATCGGCTACCGCTGCTTCACCACCCTGTATGGTGCGCACCAATACGGCATTCACGAAGCGGCTGGAGGTCTGGCTGGCTTGTATTGCCTCCAACAATCCCGGAACACCGGGACGATTGAAGGCGGGGTTCGCAGCCGTGCGCGCACGTTCGTTGACGAGCGAATCGTTATCTTTAAGGTACTGCACTTCCTGTGCGTCTTTCAGTGGGATGAAGATCATCGGATCGCCACCGGAGGAGACCATGCGGTGCGTCAAACCTACAACGGTGTATGTGTGACGACGGATGGTGACGGTGTCGCCAACGACCAGTCCGGTCTTAATATCGGCCAACGCTTCATAGTGCGAACGGGTGATCGGGCGGCCTGCGACAAGATAAGCCGGCTCACCCGGTTTACCCATCTCGAATCCCACCACCATAACGCGGATGTCTTTGCTGTTATGACGGATTTGCATGGTCAGATAAGTGACATTTCCTGCTTCACGTATGCCCGGAATACCCAACAAGTCTTTAGCCACATCATCATGCACGCTAGAAGGTTCGGCATATGGCCCCAAGGTGCCCTGCTGCACCACCCAAAGATCAGCCCCCGCGTTCTCGATCAGCACGCGCGCATCATCGACCATTCCGCGATACACCCCCGCCATGGTCAGCGTCACGCCGATCAGCAAACCCAAGCCGATGCCGGTGAATACGAATTTTCCCCATCCATGCAAAATATCCCGGCTCGCTAAGTTGATCACGACTTAGCCTTTTACCAGCGCTGATACGGCTTTGACTTTGAGACCCTCGCGCATGGCTTGTTGGCTATACACGATCACCTCATCACCATCTTTTAGACCATCCAATATCTGAGTCCGCCCATCCATCGTAGAGAAGCCTATCTTGACGGGCTTGAACACTACCTCGCCCTTCTGCAAGACCCACACGCCACTCACTTTATTAACTCGTTTTACGGCAGCGCTAGAGATACTGCGCACGTCATTCAAGTCGGGCAACTTTAGCGTGACTTCCGCATATTCACCGATACTGGCATTTGCTTTTGAAAGTGAGACATTGACGATGCGTTCTTCAGTTACCGCGTCGCTCACCATATCGATACGAGCCACCTTGCCTGCGACCGGGCTGTGCGCCTGTGATCGCAGCACGACCTCGGCTACTTGTCCGACACGCACCAATCCCGCTTGTTGTTGCGGGATGCGCGTTTCCACCCACAGGCTATTCGGATCGACCACCTGAATAACGACCTGCCCGCCAACCACCGTGCTACCCGGCTCCGCTAACCTGACTGCAACGACACCATTGATAGGGCTGATCAAACGCGTCTGCGCACGCGCCTTGCCGATGCCGCGCGCATCAGCTTGTGCTCGTGAATGTTCATCGCGGGCGATAGCGAGATTCGCCGAAGCTGCAGCCAACGCAGAAGCAGCAGCATTCTTTTCGTGCACCTTCGCATCGAACATCTCTTGACTGACAAAGCCACCTTCCCGCAACTCCTGATACCGAGTCAATGTGGCGGTGATGGTTTTTAGACGGCTTTGCGCTTCACTCTCTTGTGCTAGACCAGCTTGGATCGCACTCGCCGTTTTCTCTACCACGCGCTGGCTACCCGCCAATTTGTCATCTAGATCGACGGGATCCATTTCGGCTAGCACCTGCCCCGCAATGACCTCTTCCCCCTGATCGACCAAAACGTTTTTGACTCGACTCGTCATGATGGGTGCTAGGTTGTAACTACGTCTAGCCTTCACCGTGCCGATGCCGAACACCTCATTACTCAGATTGCCGATTTGGATTTTTTCGACGGTGACTTTGACGGGTGCCAATGGTCCTTGCGTCAAGATGACCCACATGAAAACCATGAGCACCCCAACACCGATAGCCAGAAATTTGAATCTTTGCCCAGACATTGAATAACACCAAGTTAGTAATTGACTACTATCTTAAATGCCATTTCATATAAAAGCAATGCAACATTATCCTATTGTTTATTTGCGTATTTAATTTATTAGAACGGGACAAACGAACTTTGACACGAAGGTGCTCGGATACGATATCCAATATCTTTGCCTAGAGTAGGATGCGCTACCGCAGTAGCCGTATTGTTGGCGGTATGTTGAAGATGATGCAGATATAAAATCAGCGAATCTCCAACTGAACCTCTCTCCCAAAATAAGAAATTTCTATTTGCGCCAAATCGAGTCGGTCGATATCTCTGCATTTTCATGTGGTGCCACTTTATCCCCCTTTGCCTCATCGAGCTAAAGGGTGGCACACCAAATCACACCTTATACACAGCGACAGAATTTCTTAGTTGTAATGCAAGCCCATCCAACTCGGATGCGGTCGTATTGTTGGCAGTAGAAGCATTGTTGTTGCTCTCTGTCATTTGAGCGATTTGTTCGATATTGACAGCGATTTGGCGAATAGCGGCATCTTGTTCAGCCAGCGCATTGGAAATGCTCATCACATCGTTGGAGACCTCAACATCATCCTTGTCGATCTGTTGAAGTGCATCTGCTGATTTGTTGACGAGTTCCAAACTTGAAGCCGCATTCATATTGGCTTGTTGCATTGAAACTACAGTTCCACCGATATCATCCTGAATAGCTTTGATCAAAGCAGCAATCTCACCAGTTGCCAACCCAGTGCGCTCTGCCAACTTTCTTACTTCATCCGCCACCACTGCAAACCCTCGGCCTTGCTCTCCGGCGCGGGCGGCTTCAATCGCCGCATTCAAAGCAAGTAGATTCGTTTGATCAGCGATCTCTTTGATGACTTGAACGATGTGTCCGATCTTCTGTGAGCTTTCATCAAGGTGATGCACGCTATCACCAGAGTCTCGTATCAACTTTGCGACATCATCCATCTTGACGACAGTCTCCTGCATGATCCTCCCCGCATTCTCACTATCCTTACGAGCGTGGATCACCAATTCGGCAGCAGCTTGTGCATTGTTAGCCGTTTCGCTGATGCTGACTGAGGACTCTTCAACAGCGGCAGCAACAGACTCCGCAGCACTAGACTGTACGATTGAGTTTTCTTTGACTTCATTGCTCGAAAGAGCCAGCACATGTGCCGCCGCAGTGATCTGCTCACTCGATTTTTTTGTCTCCAAGATTATCTTGCGGAATTTCTCGATGAGATGGTTCAAAGCTTTACCTGTACGAACGACTTCGGAGGCACCATGCTCAGGCACTTTGCCAGAGAAGTCGTTATCGGCAATGGCCTTTTCGGTGAAGCTCACCATCTCATTAAGCGGAGTGCCAATACTCTTAGCCACCCAATAAGAAACTACAATGGTCAATAAGACCGCGACTAGCCCCCCAAGCAGGACGGCAATTAGTTGAGCCCGACTCGCTTGCTGAAGTGCGGCGGCATCCCTATATATTTGTTTGGTGACTAGCTCTTCTGTTGAGTGAAGTCCATCGATCTTAGTTGTGATCGTTTTGAACCATTGCGTAGGCTCAACTCCAAAATCACCTTCAGACGACTTGCTTATGAGTGTCTCGCGATAGCCTGCCACCTCATTTGCTGCAACACCATCTAAAACTGCAACAAGTGAAGCGTTAATTTCAGCATTGCTGATACTGCGAAAGTCATTCAGATAGGCTTCTTGATGATTGATCTTGGTCAAGATGGCTCTGTATTGCGCGGGCTCGATCTTGTTGGCAGCAAAAGCTGCAGTGATCAATGCACGTTCCTGCCCTGCGTTTTCCTTGGCGCGAATGAAACTGAGGTACGCGATCATCTGTTGAGAAATGGAGGCATCACTATTCAGTTCGACACCTACCCCCATTGCATCGATCAACTGAAATATCGTTCCCGTGTAATACGCCACTTCCTCTGGTACGGTTAGCGAAAAATCACTTGAGCGTTGACGCATATCGGCAAGCTTTTTGAGACTGTCTTGTGCTTTTGAGACTGCCTCAACCAGCTTAGGCATTTGAACTGGATCGATCATGACGACTTCTTTAGCAAGATCCGCCAATCGTTCATTCGTCTTATTGCGTATATCTGGCAATACATCAGAGAATTTTTGCCCTTTCGATTGTAGGAAACCGGCTGTTGCCCCGCGCTCTATCTGAAGCGTATGGATCAAATTTCCCGCACTGACCGAAAAGCTCATGAGTTGATGCGTTTGGATACTATTTCGATACGTCGTATATGCTTGGAATATCAGTAAACTGGCCAGTACAGTCAGTGCGATGAGGGGCACCATGACGAGCAGCACCAGCCTTTGGCTTATTGAAGATAGTTTCATTGCGTACTCCCTTATTTATAGTTTTCGTGCCACAACCTGAACTGCGTAATTGAATTAAGCCTATTTAGAAAATGTAGACTCACTCAATTGAATATACATTCTGTTTCAATGCATGTATTGTCGGCGCATCAAGGAATATCTTTAGATGGAAAGTGAAATATTTAGGGCAATAGAATCAGTGATCTAAAATCAATTTTCTGTTTGAAAATTAGAGTTATTTTGATCGGGGTGTTGCACTGATCTCAACCCGGTTGCCCATCCGCACGCGGGCGCCAAAAAGCAGGTAGATAGCGCCACACCCACGGTGAGAAGCAGGCCAACCATCCAATTGCTGAAACGACATACCAGACGTAGCTATTTTGTAGCGGCAACACATCCGCCATCACCCGCAGCAATGTTACTAACTGCATGCCGAGGAACATCAGCTTGAGCGAAGTTCCAATATTGAATGGCAGGCCAGAATGGCCGAGGGTGACACGTGTCCCCATCCCGATCATCAAGGTGGCGTAGCAACCGATGGTGAGTGCATGCAATGGAGCCAATGCCCAAATATATTCTCCGCTAATGAAAGCGACCAAACTCTGCGTGGTAAAAAACAGCATAGCGATCCCCATCCACCCGAAGCCCACATGCAACACTGCCAACAGCGGGTTACTCAAACTGCGGCGAAATCCCCATAGATAGCTCAGATACAAAGCAGATGCCGCTATCGGCGCATCGCACAACCATAACCAATTCGTCGCTCCTGAGAATGACAAGACACCATGCATGACGCTACCCGCCAACATCGTCCACCACGGCCAGAAGGGACGCGGTACATCTGGGTGCGACAACGCATTACTGGTGAAGAAAGGAATCATGCGGTGAGCAACACTGGCGAACAGCGGCAAGAGAAAGAACCACAATCCGCTCTGAATCGAAAAGTTGTAAAAGACAGAATTGTCTGTGAGCAACCAGCCCAG
>JAVBYP010000273.1 GCA_030823965.1 Sideroxydans sp. | reverse complement strand
TTCTTCCAGTCCATGTTCAAGTAGTGCGCGTCCAAGTGCGATACGCAACGCGCTGGCCTTGTGTGACTTGATGAGTTCAACAAAGTGCACGACATGCGCTGGATGATCTGCGACATTGGTCTTTGCTCCTGCAAGCAGTGCATCAAGCTCACTCGTAGCTAGTCCGACCACCTTGGATGGCCGCAACCCATTGCCTATCAAGCGTTTTATCAATCTTAGTTGCTCTACCTGTGAGTTCGGGTAGAGGCGTTCATCGCGCTCTGCACGCACAGGGATAGGGAATCCATAGCGTTTTTCCCACACGCGTAGGGTGTCTTTTCCGATTCCGGTTTCGCGTTCTACCGAAGCGATGTCGAAAAATTGGTCAGTCGATTTCATATATTTGTCCTAGACAGATTTGACAATTAAAACAGATTTAGCCTATTCTCGCTCCACAAACTGATATTTGTCTAGGACGTGATGATGAAAAATGGTGCTTCAAACTTAAAAATCGCAGTGATTGGCTCGGGTATTTCCGGGCTGGCAACCGCATATCGTCTAGGACAGCTTGGGCATCAAATAAGCTTGTTCGAGGCGGCTGACTACTTTGGTGGCCATACGCATACTGTTGATGTGACTCTCGGTGGCGTGTCCTATGGCGTGGACACGGGCTTCTTGGTTTTCAATCACAAGACCTACCCAAACCTAGTAGCTCTGTTTCAGGAATTAGATGTTGAAACCGTCGCCACTGATATGTCGTTCTCGGTCAAGTTTCCAATGTTGAAACATACGCTGGAATGGTCGGGTGGCAACTTGGATACCGTGTTCGCGCAGCGTCGGAATCTGTTCAATCCGCGCTTTATACGCATGTTGCGCGACATTCTGCGCTTCAATGAAGAGACCACCGCGCTGGCCATAAATTCAGAACATCAAGATCATGCCCAGTCGTTGGGGGACTACTTAAGCGCACATGACTACAGTGCCGAATTCCGTGATTGGTATCTGCTACCGATGGCGGGTTGTATATGGTCATGTCCTACCGCGCAGATGATGGCTTTCCCACTTTCGACCTTCGTACGTTTTTGCCACAACCACGGGCTGTTGCAAGTGAATGGCAGGCCGCAATGGCACACGGTGAAGGGTGGGGCGCGCCATTATGTGGACAAGATACTCGCTACCGTCTCTGACAAGAGGCTGAACTGCGCAGTACACGCAGTGACGCGCATCGATGAGGCGGGAACAAAGCAGGTATGTGTCGAGAGCGATGCCGGTAATGAATATTTCGACCATGTAGTGATGGCTGGGCACAGCGATCAATCACTACGCTTGTTGAAAGACGGTTCGGAAGATGAGCGACGCATATTGTCTGCCATCGGCTACCAAGCCAACTTGGCTGTGCTGCATACAGATTCCACCTGCTTACCTGCAAACAAGAAGACGTGGTCGGCATGGAACTACCAAAGCAGGAATGGTGCAGAGCCCCAGGTCTGCGTGCATTACCTCATCAACAACCTGCAGCCGCTACCTTTCAAAGAGTCTGTCATCGTCTCATTGAATCCGATCGATCAGCCCGATCCTGCCAAAGTGATCGCAAGTTATGACTACGCGCATCCAGTATTCGATGCTGCCGCCATCACTGCGCAAGGTGAGTTGGATCAGATCCAAGGTGCGCGCAACACTTGGTTCGCAGGTGCATGGACGGGCTTTGGCTTCCATGAAGACGGATTGAAATCAGGCTTGGCGGTTGCGAGTGCCATTGCGGCATTGGGAGATAGCCATGTCTAGTGCACAACTCTGCTTTGGCAACGTGCATCACTCCCGCTTGAGTCCTGCGCGAAACAGTTTTAACTATGGCGTATATTTTTTGCGACTCCCTTTGCGTGAATTAGAAGATCATCCGATACAGACCAAACTGTTTTCACGCAACCGCTTCAATCTGCTCTCGCATCACGAAAAAGACCACGGCGATGGTAAGCAACCTTTGTTGCAATGGATCGATTCATTGCTCAACGCGCAAGGTATCCACGATGCCGATGGCGAAGTGTGGTTGCAGACGTTTCCCCGTGTGCTGGGCTATGTGTTCAATCCCGTGTCGTTCTGGTTCTGCCATCGCCGTGACGGTGAATTGCGCGCCATCTTGTGCGAAGTCAGCAACACTTTCGGCGAGCGCCATTGCTACCTTCTGGATGAGGGCGGGCCAATCGCGAACGCGACTGAAATGAGTGCGCAAAAAATATTTCATGTATCGCCTTTTTGCCCGGTGGAGGGAAGCTATCGCTTCCAGTTCATCAAGAATCAGCGTGCTACGCATGAAGACACCTTGGCGCGCATCGACTACTACACCGATGCAGGTGCATTGCTGCTCACCAATATCAGCGGTAGTTCACGTTCATTGTCGGATGCAAACATCGTGCTAGCGCTTCTACGTTATCCCCTGATGACATTCATGGTCATCGCTCGCATCCATTGGCAGGCGCTAAAGCTGTGGATCAAACGCGTGCCTTTCTATCGTAAACCCACTCCACCCATAGAGGAGCTAAGCAAATGAACACTCAAACGCTGACAGCCAACCAGACCATAGTCAAACGTGCATCGCATGCACTGGATACGCAAGGCTATCCATCCCGCGTACGATTCATTATTAAGCTATTGAGCCAACTCAAACACGGTGCTTTGCATTTGCAATTGCCAGATGGACAGTCGGCACATTTTGGAGATGACTCCTATCCCATCACATTACATCTACGCGATTGGACGATGTTCGACGCAGTGATGAAGTCCGGCGACATCGGCTTTGCAGAGACCTACATCGCAGACGGCTGGACTACCGACAATCTGACTGGGTTGATCGAGTTGTTCATCCGTAATCGAGAACAGGTCGAATCCCTCATATACGGCAAATGGTGGGGCAATCTGCTGTATCGGATCCGCCATCTATTCAATCGCAACAGTAGAAGTGGCAGTCGCAAGAACATCCATGCGCACTATGACATCGGAAATGATTTTTATCGTCTATGGCTGGATCCGTCGATGACTTATTCCAGTGCCTTGTTCGACCACACGAATACTGACGATCTGCACGCGGGGCAACTCGCCAAGTACCGCCGTATCGTGGAGCAACTGAGATTGAAACGGGGAGACAGTGTGCTGGAGATCGGATGTGGTTGGGGTGGATTTGCGGAAGTAGCAGCCCAAGAAGCAGGGGTGCGTGTCACGGGTCTGACGCTCTCCACAGAGCAACTCAATTTCGCTGAGCGGCGCTTGGCTGCTGCGGAGCTGGCTCAGCGCACCGAGCTGAGGTTGATGGACTACCGCGACTGCAATGGTGAGTACGATGCTATCGCCTCGATCGAGATGTTTGAGGCGGTAGGTGAAGCTTACTGGCCGACCTACTTCGAGTGCATCGCACGCAACTTGAAACAAGGTGGCCGAGCTTGTATCCAGACCATCGTCATTGCCGATGAACTATTCGAGCGTTATCGCAGTAGCACCGATTTCATCCAGCAGTACATCTTCCCCGGCGGTATGTTGCCATCCCCTCAAGTGTTTCGTGAGCAAGCAGAAAGACAAGGCTTGAAGGTGGTGGATGAGTTCGCTTTTGGTTTGGATTACGCACGCACACTGGTCGAGTGGCGTACTGCATTCCATGAGAAGTTGCGACAAGTACGTGCACAAGGTTTCGACGAACGATTCGTGCACACATGGGAGTTCTACTTGTGTTACTGCGAGGCTGCCTTCCGTGCGGGAAGCACCAACGTCATGCATTTCACTCTGGAAAAAGCATGAGTCGAATCCTTGCCACCGTGATCGCCCTTTTGATGCTGTGCAGCGGGACGGTGCAGGCAGGTGACTCAAATTTTCAGGAAGAGCTTGGGCAGGCGCAACTAGCAGGGAAGGGGAGCTATCGTTGGTTCGGCATCAAGTTGTATGAGGCTTACCTTTGGCAGGAAAAGGGAGTGCGTGCCGAAACGACCTTGCTTGATGGACGATTCATCTTGGAGTTGGTGTATGCGCGGGATCTTCAAGGTGAAAGGATCGCTGCATCCAGCATTGATGAGATACGCAAGCTCAATATGGGTTCGCCAGATCAGCACGCAGCGTGGTTGAGTCTGATGCGACAGGTGTTTCCAGATGTGCAAGAGGGCACCCGTTTGAGCGGTGTGTATCAGGCTGGACAGGGTGTGCGCTTCTACCGTGATGGGGTGTTGCTCAAAGAGATCAAAGATGCTGAATTTGCGCGCGCATTCTTTTCTATCTGGCTGGATGAACGTACCAGTGCGCCGAGCTTACGTAAGCAGCTATTGGGGCAGACATCGTGATTGCCTTGAGCCGAAGTGGTTTGTGGCACTACGGCTTGTTCGGCTTACCACTCGCCTTGGTGGCTTTACCCATCTATGTCTATGTGCCACAGTTCTATGCGAGTCAGCTCGGACTGTCGCTGGCGATGATAGGCGCTATCCTGCTCTTCGCACGTGTGCTGGATGCCTTCGTTGATCCTCTCATCGGCTTGTGGCTGGACACCCAGCAACGAGGCTACTCGCATGCCATCCTGTTATCGCTGCCACTGCTGGTGTTGGGATTCGTCGCCTTGTTCCATCCGCCAGCAGTCTTCGGTATACAGGCGATGGCATGGTTTCTTGCTAGCCTTGTCGTGGTCTATCTGGGTTTCAGTCTGGCCAGTATCGCCTACCAAAGTTGGGGCGCGGCACTTACCCAATCGCGCGAACAGCGCTCTTCACTCACGGCGGTGCGTGAGGTTTGTGCTCTGCTCGGTGTCATCATCGCTGCCGCTTTACCCACATTCACCTCGGTCAGCATGCTGTCTGCCTTCTTTGTGTCGTCGCTACTAATCGCTGCCTACTTTTTGTTGCGCCGCGCCCCGCGAGTTGCCCCCATACGCCACCAAGGTGCTGGGTTAGCAGGTTTGCTACGGCCATTGAACAATGTGAGCTTTCGCTGGTTGTTCGCGGTATTCATGTTGAACGGCATCGCGGCAGCCATACCCGCCACCTTGTTTCTGTTCTTCACCCAAGATCGCTTGCTACTCGCGCCATACGCCGGCGGATTTTTGATCCTGTATTTTTTGGCCGCTGCGCTAGCTATGCCGCTATGGGTGGCCATCGCAAAACGTAAAGGTGAAAAACAAGCTTGGCTTTTGGCGATGTGGCTCGCCATCGCCAGTTTCGCGTGGGCCTATTTTTTAGGTGCAGGAGACATCGCTGGATTCGCCGCCATCTGCACCTTGTCAGGCGCAGCACTTGCTGCCGATCTCGCTTTACCCCCTGCATTACTCGCTGCAGTGATTGGGAAAGCCAGCCATGTTGGCAAACATGAGGGGGCGTACTTTGGATTATGGAACTGGGCGACCAAATTGAATCTAGCTTTGGCGGCAGGCATCTCACTGCCGCTCCT
>JAVBYP010000053.1 GCA_030823965.1 Sideroxydans sp. | reverse complement strand
CCGACCTCACGCACGAAGGTGAGCAGGTCTTGCTAGCCAAGGGCGGCGCAGGCGGCTTGGGCAACCTGCATTTCAAATCCAGCACCAACCGTACACCACGCCAATGCACTCCCGGCGAAGAAGGTGAACGCCGCGAACTGCAACTGGAATTGAAGGTCCTTGCTGACGTGGGTCTATTGGGCATGCCGAATGCCGGCAAATCCACCTTCATACGCTCGGTATCCGCCGCGCGACCTAAAGTGGCTGACTACCCTTTCACCACGTTGCATCCGAATCTGGGTGTAGTACGCGTATCTCACGAAAAGAGTTTCGTCATCGCCGACATCCCAGGACTGATCGAAGGCGCAGCAGAAGGTGCAGGACTGGGCCACCAGTTCCTGCGCCATCTGGCACGTACGCGCTTGTTGTTGCACATCGTGGACATCGCACCGATGCACGAAGGTGTCGATCCAGTACATGAAGCACACGCGATCCTGAACGAGCTGAAGAAGTATGACGAAGAGTTGTACAACAAACCGCGCTGGCTGATCTTGAACAAACTCGACCTGTTGCAAGACCGTGACGAGAAGATCGCCGCCTTCCTCAAAGAGTTCGGCGGGGACACACGCCACTTCTGCATCTCTGCCATCAGTGGCGAAGGCTGCAAAGAGTTGACTTACGCCATCATGGAACATTTGCAAGCCGCTGCCGATGCTGAGCAAGAAGCTGTCACAGAAAGCGCACAAGAAACTGAGATCGTCATCCACGACCCACTCGCATGAAAACCGTTCTGACCCAATCCAAACGCATCGTCGTCAAAGTCGGCAGTAGCCTCGTCACCAATTCAGGTGAAGGCTTAGACACGCGCGCCATCGGGAATTGGGCACAACAGATCAGCACATTGCGTGCACAAGGCTGTGAAGTGGTCTTGGTATCTTCTGGCGCAATCGCCGAAGGCATGCAACGATTAGGTTGGAAGCAACGCCCAAGTGCAGTACATGAATTGCAAGCTGCTGCTGCAGTCGGTCAAATGGGTTTGGTGCAGGTCTATGAGAGCTGTTTCAGCCAACACGGTCTGCGCGCAGCACAAGTCTTGTTGACACATGCCGATCTCGCCGACCGCGAACGTTACCTGAACGCACGCTCTACCCTGCGCACACTGCTCACACTGGGTGTCATCCCCATCATCAACGAAAACGACACCGTCGTGACCGACGAGATCAAGTTCGGCGACAACGACACGCTAGGTGCGTTGGTTGCCAATCTCATCGAGGCCGATGCACTGGTCATCCTTACCGACCAAGTTGGCCTCTTCACCGCCGATCCGCGTAAAGATGCGAGTGCGACACTCATCAGCGAAGCGCAAGCAGGCGATGCCAAGTTGGAATTGATGGCAGGTGGCGCAGGCAGCAGCATCGGTCGTGGCGGCATGATCACCAAGGTGCTGGCAGCGAAACGTGCTGCGCGCAGCGGTGCACATACCGTCATCGCTTCTGGTCACGAGAATGATGTCCTACCTCGCCTGCTACAAGGCGAGTCCATCGGCACTTTGCTGGTCGCCCCCGCCCTATCACTAGATGCACGCAAACAATGGCTGGCTGACCATTTGCAAGTCACCGGCAAAGTGACATTGGATGCAGGTGCGGTGCGAGTGCTCAAGAATGAAGGAAAGAGTTTGCTACCGATCGGCGTGACACAGGTCACAGGTGAATTCCAACGTGGCGCAGTGGTAGCCGTACTCGACACAGAAGGACACGACATCGCACGCGGCCTCATCAACTACAGCGCCGCTGAAGCGCGCCGCATCGCCGGCAAACCTAGCGGCGAGATCGAATCCATCCTCGGATATGTCGATGAATCAGAGCTGATCCATCGAGACAATCTAGTTCTGTTGTGAAGCAACAGAACTAGATTGCGGCGTAGGCTAACTTGCGCAGCAAGTTAAACCGCGAAGCGGTGGCCGAAGCCACAACTTAGTATTGCTCTAACAGAGTAATACTAAGTTGCGGTGAAGACTAACCTTTAGGTTATGTCGGAACCACAACTCGAAGTGATGGCAGTTAACTTACGCATGCGTGCTCAAAGCACAAGTAATGTTTCCAGACTCAATTTGGATGGTTGCATGCTCGATCCCATATTCATCATGCAATTCATTTGCCACTCGAGACAGAAAATCATCTTTAAGTTGTTCACCATTCGTGACTAGGTGTGCAGTCAAGGCAACCTCCGAGGTGCTCATCGCCCACACATGCAAGTCGTGCACTTCAATCACCCCAGGTTGAGCGGCTAAATAGTTGCGCACTGCGTTCAAATCTATGGAATCTGGTACGCCGTCTAACGAGAGATGCAAAGACTGGCGCAGCAACCCCCAAGTCCCCAATAAGATCACGACAGCGATCGCCAAACTGATAGCGGGGTCTAACCAAGTCCAACCTGTCAAAAGGAATACCGCACCTGCGATGACGACTCCTAACGAGACCAGTGCATCTGCCGTCATGTGCAGGAATGCACCGCGCAGATTGAGATCATCCTTATTACCCGCCATGAACAGCCAAGCAGTGATGCCGTTGATGACTACGCCAATACCCGCCACCCACATCACGATGCCGCCCTGAAACGGAACGGGATGACTAAAGCGGGCAATGGCTTCCCATGCGATGCCACCGATGGCGACCAACAGGATCAGTGCATTGAACAATGCCGCCAGTATCGTGGCTCGCCCTAAGCCATAGGTGTGCTTCTGATTGGGGCGTAGCCTGCCCAGATAAAAACCACCCCAGGCGATCAGCAGTCCCAGAACATCACTCAGGTTATGACCTGCATCGGAAAGCAGCGCGAGTGAATCGGCCTGCAAGCCGTAGAAGACTTCCACCAAAACGAAACCGACATTCAGGGTGATGCCAATGGCGAAGGCGCGACCGTAGTTCGCGCTGTGGTGATGATGGTGTCCGCTCATGAATGCATCATTTTGAAAATAGTTGCCACCAGCGTCGACGATTGTTGGGAACGGGCGCATGTGATTCGATGGCCTGCGGTGGGGTCACACTGAGAATCCAGCCAGGCGGTGAGGAAGCGGTGCTACATGACGAACCCATATGACTGGGATCGTACACCTTGATCAGGGTGGGAACTTCGGCATCGTCGGCATATACGATGCCGCAATAGGTCTCATCATGTTCCTGATGCAGTAAGGCATCCAATGCGTCGATGCGTTGCGCTAGCGCATCTCCCTTCAATGGACTCTGCGGCAACGCCTCACCGAGCTGATAGACATACCACTCACCTATCTTCACGCGCGACCAAAGTGCATCCAATTGTGACCATTGCAGCATGCCCTGAAAGCTGCCCTTCAGGCGCGCATGAAAGTCATTGACTGATTGGTTCATGGTTATTGATTCCTAAACTGAGTTACGCCGTCATGCCGAGTGACTTTTTGGACAGTTTGGAGTGCATTCGCCATACAGCGTGAGGGCGTGATCGCTCAGGGTGAAGCCGAGCTTCTCGGATATCACGCGCTGCCGCTCTTCGATGATCTTGTCGTAGAACTCTTCCA
The DNA here is from genome assembly GCA_030823965.1 of Sideroxydans sp. Classification (GTDB taxonomy): domain Bacteria; phylum Pseudomonadota; class Gammaproteobacteria; order Burkholderiales; family Gallionellaceae; genus Sideroxyarcus. The sequence continues at coordinate 1,907 of JAVBYP010000053.1, read as the reverse complement.
CCCGTCCGCAACGCACGCAGACGATGTGGTCATGGTGTGGGCCGCGTTCCAGTTCGAACACGGTCTGCCCGCCTTCGAACTGGTGCCGCGTAATCAGCCCCGCTGCCTCGAACTGGGCCAAGGCACGATAGACGGTGGCCAACCCGATCACCTCACCTCCTGTGCTCAACAAGCGGTAGATTGTTTCGGCGGTCATGTGCTTCTCGGTGGATTTTTCCAGCAGGCTCAATATCTTTAGGCGCGGCGTGGTCACTTTGAGACCGACATTGCGCAGTTCTTGGCTTTCCATCTTTTTCACCTATTAGTCTGATTCTACGGATTCGACTTTAACAAATTTTCTTGCGCATGAGAATCATTATCACTTATGATGAGAGTCATTCTCATTTGATTACACCCATCATCGGTCCGCAATGAGTAAATAGCTTGATCAATATCAATCAGTTGAATAGGAGATATTCACATGGAACGTAGCCCCAAGCACCTGCCTCTCACCGCACTGGCTCTGGCCTTGATGGGCATCCTGAGCACTCCCGCCGCCGCAGAGACCAACACCGATGACCGCCTCAAGGCACTGGAACAGCGCCTGAACACGCTGGAAAGCGAGAACCGCACACTGAAAGAACAGTTGACGCAGACCGAACAGAAGGTCGAAGCCACCGGAAATCAGATGGACAGGATCGCCAGCCAGGGTGGCGCGAGCAACACCGCCACCAGCATCGGTGGCTATGGCGAGCTGCACCTCAACAAGCTGAAGAACCGCAAAGCGGGTGGCACCAACAAGGACGAGCTGGACCTGCACCGCTTCGTGCTGTTCATGAGCCACCAGTTCGACGAGTCGACGCGCTTCTTCTCCGAGCTGGAAGTCGAGCATGGTGTGACCAAGGACACCGCAACGGGCAGCTCGGGCGTGGTCGCGGTGGAGCAGATGTATCTGGATTTCAGCTTGAGCGATGCGATGTCGGTGAAAGCGGGCCTGATGGTGATGCCGGTCGGAATCATCAGCGAGACGCATGAGCCGCCCACCTTCTACGGCGTGGAACGCAACCCAGTGGAGACCAACATCATCCCCACCACCTGGCGCGAGGGCGGTGTCACCGTCACGGCGCGGCTGGCGGACAACATTTCGTTCGACGGCATGATCAGCAGCGGACTGGCGACGACCGCAGCCAAGAACTTCGCGGTGCGCGATGGCCGCCTGAGTGGTGCCAGCGCCAAGGCCAAGGACCCTGCCTACACCGCGCGCCTGAAATGGACCGGTCTTCCCGGCATCGAACTAGCCACCACGCTACAACGCCAGACCGATATCACCCAGAGCGTGGAAGCCACGGCGGGCGGGGCGACACTATATGAAGCGCATGCCGTGCTGAACCATGGCAGGTTCGGATTGCGCGCGCTGTATGCCGGATGGAACCTGGACGGAAGCGGTCCCAAGGCGCTCGGCGCGGACAAACAGAACGGCTGGTATGTGGAACCCTCGTGGAAATTCACCGAACAATGGGGCGTGTTCGCGCGCCGTAGCACTTGGGACAACCGCGCGGGCGATATTGCAGACAGCCGCTACAAACAGACCGATTTCGGCGTGAATTTCTGGCCGCATGCCGATGTGGTTGTGAAGCTGGATTACCAGAGCCAGCAGGTGCCGAGCGGGCAGGACGAGTTCGATGGGTTTAACCTCGGCCTCGGCTACCAGTTCTGATATGGCCTCCCTGCGCACATTGCTGTTGCTCATGTTGGCGTTGCCAGCCTGGGCCGCCGATCAGGAGGCCGAGATCGACCGCTTCCTCACCGAGACGCTGGGCAAGCCGCCAGCCGCTGAGATGCTATGGCTCGTCGGCGACCTGCAGCCTGCCGTGCGCGCCATCCTCGAACACGACTACCCAGCCGCGCGCGTACGCTACTGGCGCGGC
>JAVBYP010000160.1 GCA_030823965.1 Sideroxydans sp. | reverse complement strand
CATTGAGCGCAACGATGAAACAATCGCCCTCCGCAGCCGAAGCAACACCTACCGAAGTTGAAGAAACTCGCGCGCCCTATTTTGCGGAACAGCAACCCATCCGCTTTGGCGCAGCCGAACAGCAAGCGACCTATCGCGTATGGGAATCACAAAGTCAGGCGTTAGGCACTAGGACGGAGGATCGAGTAAGCAACAGCGATGAACCTCGCTGCTCTGCTCAATCCTCGATCCAAAATCCTCGATCCCAACAAGAGCATCCTCTAGGCTTCGCCCTAGGCCAACTCTCCGGCATCTACATCCTCGCGCAGAACCAGCAGGGCCTCATCGTGGTGGACATGCACGCCGCACACGAACGCATCGTGTACGAACGGCTCAAGACCGCATTCGACGCACAACAGATGCCGACACAACCATTGCTCATTCCAGTGAGCTTCGCGGCAGACACCTTGGATGTCGCCACCGTGGAAGACGAACAGGAAGCACTGTTAAGACTCGGCTTCGACATCGCCCCGCTCTCGCCCACCACATTGGCCGTGCGTTCCATGCCCGCGATGTTGAAACAATCCAAAGCCGAAGCCGCCGCCAAAGAAGTGCTGCACGAACTGCGTGATTTCGGCGCTTCACGCGCACTCACGGAACGCCGCAACGAACTGCTCGCAACCCTCGCCTGCCATTCCGCCGTGCGCGCCAACCAGCAACTTTCGCTGCCCGAGATGAACGCCATCCTGCGCGAGATGGAACAGACCGAACGCGCCGACCAATGCAACCACGGCAGACCGACTTGGTTTCAGATCACGGTGGACGAGTTGGATGCTATGTTCATGCGCGGCAAATGAAGTCATTACCCCCCGCCATCTTCCTCATGGGCCCCACTGCCAGCGGCAAGACGGGTGTGGCTGTCGAGCTGGTGCAGCGCATGCCCGTGGAACTCATCAGTGTGGATTCCGCGCTGGTGTTCCGCGACATGGACATCGGCACCGCCAAGCCGGATGCCGCCACACTCACCCGCGCACCGCATCACTTGATCGACATCATTGATCCGACCGAAGCGTATTCCGCTGCTGCTTTCCGCAAAGGCGCGCTGCGCTTGATGGCGGACATCACCGCGCGCGGCAAGATGCCGCTGCTGGTGGGCGGCACAATGTTGTACTTCAAAGCATTGCGCGAAGGCTTGAGTCCACTGCCGCAGGCGGATGCCGCGTTGCGTGAACAACTGGATGCGGAGATCGCCCAGCACGGCATCGAACATCTGCACGCCAAATTGGCACAGGTGGATGCCGAGACTGCCGCACGTTTGCATTCCACCGACACGCAGCGTGTGCAACGTGCGATGGAGATATTCCTCGTGTCAGGTAAGCCGATGTCGGAGCTCATCAAACATCAGGAGCAGGACCCGCTGCCCTACGCCATCACTCCCATCGCCCTAATCCCTTCCGACCGCGCGGTATTGCATCAACGCATCGCGGTGCGCTTCGAGCAGATGCTGAAAGATGGATTAGTGGACGAGTTACGTGGCCTGCGCGACAAGTACGATTTGCATCGCGACATGACTTCGATGCGCTGCGTTGGCTATCGCCAAGCGTGGGAATTCATGGAAGGTGAGATCTCAAAAGCAGAACTATCCGAGAAAGGCATCGCTGCCACACGCCAATTGGCGAAACGCCAACTCACATGGTTAAGGTCCATGCCGGACAGCATCGAGTTCGACTGTCTTTCCCCTGATTTGGCAGAACAGGTTGCTCGACTCATCGAAACCAAGTAAATTAGCACTTTCTAATATTTATCGGGAGCTCCAACCATGAGCATCAACTTCAAACGCGAGATCTCTGACACTTTCGACAACGCTATCGACCGCGCGACCAAGGCCTTGGCAGCGGAAGGTTTCGGCATCCTGACCCGCATCGATATGCACAGCAAGATCAAGGACAAGACAGGCAAGGACATCATCCCGACCGTCATTCTTGGTGCATGTAATCCGATGTTGGCTTACGAGGCTTATACAGCGAACAGTGATGTGGCGAGTCTGTTGCCTTGCAACGCGGTGATCCGTGAAGTGGCTGCAGGCAAACAATCCATCGAGTTCGCCAAGCCTACTGGAATGATGAAAGTGTTGGGGGATGCTAAGTTGATCGCACTGGCTACCGAAGCCGACGCTAAGATAGAGCGTGCCATACAGAACGTTTGAAACTTAGTGCGGCTTGGTCAGATCACAAGCCGCGCCTCCTTCAGGCACGACCAATATCATCGCATCGGCTGGCGAGATACGAAGCAACTCGCCCAACTCCTTGTAGTCATCTGGCAAGGCTGCGTCGTTCCAGCCATTGGCTGAATGACGCGCCAGATTGACCGCCAATACGACGTTGCGCACCTGTATCTGCCTTGCATTGCCATCGTCCATCAGCGTCAAGAGTAGTTGAGGCAATGACCATTCTTTGATCAACTCTTGTTGCAGGTCACTCAAAGCAAAACCCAGCACTTGTTCTTGTACAGCACGGCTACGTAACGCCTTATCTTTCTGTTGCATCGCGCGAATCTTGAGCATGTCTTGCGGCGCGAAACACCACATCAATATCTCAGCCAAGTCGTGCAACAAGGCCGCGATACGCACCTCTTCGAAGTGCATGTTGTTCAGGCGTATCGCCCAGTCTCTGGCGTAATTCGAAGCACGATGGCCTCGATGGATCACGTGGAGTAGTTGGATCAATGCCTCGGTCTGCCCAGCCAATGCCTCTTGCACCAAGGGAGCTGCGGGAACCTTGGTATAAAAGACCTCTACGCCGAGCATGATCAATGCTTGCTCGACTTGAACGACCTCATTGGTTTGACTCCGACGTTTGTGTTGCTGCAGATAGCGCAGCAACTTCACTGTCATCATCGGGTCGGCGGCAATGGCGTTCTCCACATTGCGCGCGCTGAGTTTGTTTTCATTCTCGTGCAAGGTGGCAAGGTCGCGTGCGGTCTGTTTCAACACAGGTATATCGGCGGACGAAAGCTTCGCCACCCACTGCTTCAATTTGATCGAATCGTTTTCAGACATCGCACAACCTCCATTCACCGCTACGACGTCTTTAACGGCATAGCTTGGCGTTTCTTTAGCGTTTATACCCGAACAATCGCAATAAAGACGGGACCGAAAAGCCGATAGCCAGTGTGGTTAAGAGTATTTGAAAGGGGACGGTCGTCACGAACTCTTTGGTGTCACGGAAGATGATCCAAAGCGCGACAACCGTCAGGAGTATCGCCATCGCGCGTTGGAAGTTGACGTGCAAGCCAGCTTTCCAACGCAAACTCACCCACTCACCTGCGGCCGCTGCCAGCCAGCCGCCGAACGCACCGCCCAATACATCCAGCGGCCAATGAACTCCGCAAGCGATGCGCGACAAACCGACCAAGATCGCTAATCCCAGCATGCCCAACTTGAAGGACATAGGGAATCGGTGCAAACACAGCACACCAGCGATCAAGAAGATAGTGGTGGTATGACCGGAAGGGAATGAGTTCCCCATGAAGGCCTCACCAATGAGATGGAACTGGCTCATATCCAACACAGCGGGTGGCCGCATCACCCCCAATGGAGATTTGAGGCTTTGCGTCCACAGGATGGCAAACAAGGCGGCGAGGATGAAATGCCAAACGAGTTGTGGCCTACGCCCGCACATGAGCAAGATGATCAACAGCGACACCACATCCCCAAGCACGGTGACATGGCTCCAGAATGTATCGCCCAGATTCGATGCAGTATGGTTCAGTGCGAGGAAGACTTGCGTATTTGCGCCTGACACCCAGAGCAACAACATCAGAACGAGTGACACCAGCGGCACGCCCCAGCGCCACGCCTTTAATTCGAATGAAGTGTCTTCTCGCATCACTATTGATGGTTAGGCTTGAGTGGCCAACGTTCCGATGCTGCCCGCGACCGCACTGAATCTGACTTCATGGCGCGGCAGCTCGGCGACTTTGAATGCTTGCAGATAGCGATGTAGCGAGACCAACTCGTAACCTTGCGCTTGCCATCCCTTGATCAGCTCCTCGAATATCGGCAGCCACAATCCACCTTCTAGTTCCGCATGCAAGGTGAATACATGGCCTGTTGCGGAGGGTTCCTGCGTCATCGCCAACAGGTTTTGTGCGACGTTTTCCACCGTGATGCCATCGCGCCCAATGAGTTCGTCCAGCGTCGGCAGTGTGGTAGGCAGTTGCGGACAAGCAATGATCTCGGCATCCCATGTAGGCAGATAGGGGTGAGTACCGCGCGTATCCGAGCTGTACTCGAATCCCAGATGTTGGGTGTGGCGCAGACCGTAACGGTTGGTTTGCCAACCCGCTGCTGCATACGATTTGGGCGCATGGCCGAATATCTCGCTGAAACGAGTAGCGGCTCTGTCCATCTCGCGCTGCGTCCACTTCTCGCCCTTGCCTGTCACTTTATCCTGCCAGCAGAACCTATCGTTGGCGTGGACACCCACTTCAAAACCCGCATCACGCACCGCACGCAAGGTATCGGCACATTTCTCACCGATGTTCGGCGCAGGCAATAAAGTACCGTAGAGCGCTGTTTTGAATCCGTGATGTTGATAGGAAGATATACGTCGAGCTTTACTGACAAAGCCCGAGCGAAAGATGTTCTTGATGGCACGACCGCTATGGTCTGTTCCTAAAGAGACGTAGAAGCTGGCTTGCGCCTGATGACGTTGCAACACCTCTACCAACCTTGGCACACCTTCACGCGTCCCGCGGTAAGTGTCGACGTCGATCTTGAGAGCGATTTGTTTGAGCATGATTCTGAATCGGATTGAGATACGGGAATGGGCGCGGATTTTAACTGATTCGTAAGGAGGGTCTCAGCGTTTTTCCCTCACTACCACGCCCACACCGCCTTGCGCAAAGGTGATGTCCAAGGATGCGCCCTCTGCCACTTGCTGGCTGGTGGAAACGATTTTGCCCTGTGCATCTCGCACCAAGCTATAGCCACGCGCCAGCACTTGGCTCGGATCAAGATGTTGTAAGTGCTGCTGCATGGATGAAAGGCGTGTCAAACGTTGCTCCAAGCTACGGCCCATCGCGCGTTGCCAGCGTTGTTGCACGGTCGCCAAGCGCTCGGATTGAAGTTGGATGCGTTGCGACGGATGCACCAAGCGCCTTTGAGTGAAATCCAGTTGTTGCATCGCCTGCTCGAAACGACGATTCGTAGCACGCGAGAAACGTTTTTGTAATTGCAGCAAGCGCTGGCGCCACTCCAGCCCGTCTGGCACGACGGCTTGCGCTGCTGCAGTGGGGGTGGCGGCACGCAGGTCGGCCACGAAATCGGCGATGGTGAAATCAGTCTCATGCCCGACTCCGCTCACCACAGGGATGTGACTTTCCGCGATGGCGCGCGCCACCACTTCCTCATTGAACGCCCACAGATCCTCGATACTGCCACCACCGCGACACACGATGAGTACATCACAGTCCGCAC
>JAVBYP010000179.1 GCA_030823965.1 Sideroxydans sp. | reverse complement strand
TCGAAAGTCATGAAGTGAGTCGTGCGCAAGACATCCCTGTGAAGATGTTGCCTTGCCGAGTCGAGAAGATGCACAAGGTGGCCGACGATGTCATGGTCATCACCTTGAAATTGCCCGCGAACGAGCGTCTGCAATTCCTCGCTGGTCAATACATCGAGATCTTGCAGAAAGACGACAAGCCGCGCGCCTTCTCGTTGGCCAATGCGCCGCATGACGATGCCGTGCTTGAGCTGCACATCCGCAACATCGCGGGCGGTACCTTCACGCATCATGTGTTCAACACCATGAAAGAGCGGGACATCATGCGTATCAAGGGACCACTGGGTTCTTTCTTCCTGCGTGAGGATTCCGACAAGCCCATCGTGTTCGTCGCCAGCGGTACCGGCTTTGCGCCAGTGAAGGCCATCATTGAACATGCGATCAAGATCGGCTTTAAACGCGAGATGCATTTCTACTGGGGGGTGCGCAAAGCCGCAGACCTCTACATGCTGGACAAGATTCAGGGCTGGGAAGCGGAACACGGCATCAAGTTCACGCCCGTGGTTTCGGATGAGCAATGGAGCGGTCGCTCTGGCTTCGTGCATCAAGCCGTGCTGGAGGACTTCAAGGATCTGTCGAAGTATGCGGTGTACGCCTGTGGCGCTCCCGTGGTGGTGGAGGCGGCTCACCGTGATTTCACCACACAGCGCGGCTTGCCTAACGACGCGTTCTATTCCGACGCGTTCACCTTCGTACCTAAGACCTAATCTGAGCAGGCAAACTTGTTTGCCTGCTGGTAATGCTGAAAGGCTTGGTCTGGCTGATGCAACTTCTCGGCTAGTTTCGCCAGCGTGGTGTAGGCCTCGCGACTGGGGTGCACGCTGAGGCTGGCATCCAGATAACTCTGTGCCTTGCCCCACAATTCTTGATGCAGACAAAGTTTGCCTAGGGCAAGTAGCAATCCAGCATCGTCGTGATGCGTCTTCAACCAGCGTTCAGCTTGGTCTATCTGTGTCACCACGCTGCCTTCCAAGCAGTCGCCATACATCGCGACCAATTCACTATTCCATTCTTTGTTCAGGCTGTCTGTCAGCAATGTGCGCGCAACAGAGCACTCACCCAATTGCTTGAAGGCCTTTGCCGCTTCTACGGCGACCTTGTTGCGGTGCTTGAATTCGTTAGGCATCTCTTTCATCACGGTACGCAGCATCGCACCGTCTTGCGCGCAGGCTTTGATCTTCTCTAGCCATGCTTGCTGGCGCATCTGGGCAGATAGCGTCGAGTTGATGGCGTTGCGCTTCTCCAATTGGTTAGCCACGTCGAGTACGGCGTCCCAGTTGCGCGATTGCTGTTGCGCCTTGAGTTCGAGATTGAGTGCGCCGATGTGTTTGCGGATGCCGGAATCGCTCAACTCTTTGAGTGAACTGAGTGCGGATTGCGGCTGCTTCTGATCGAGTTGGAACTCGGCTTTCGCCATCAAGCGCATGGTCTGTTCGCCTACTGTCTTGCCGTCTGCATCGCTGAGGTAGGCATCGCGTCGTTCGAATTCGCGCAACTCATTCGCGGCACGTGCGGCGATGATGGAGTTGAGGCCAGAGTTTTCACCCAATTCCATCGCTTTCACGGCAGCCTTCTCGGCAGCGGCATAACGACCTTCGAAGAAAGCCACCAAGGCTTCGTGCATCGCAAGGCGGCCTTTGCTTTGAGCACGAGCCGCGCGAAGGGAACGTACATGACGAGGGAGTTGGGCGGCATACAAGATAAGTTGCACCAGCCAATGAGCGGCGATGAAGAGCGCGACCATTGAGAACGCGAACATCGTGAGCGACATCTCCATGCGATACGGAGGATGAACGAACAACACGTATCCATCGTTATGCGAAAGCAGTGTCACTGCCACGGCGGCGGCAAACAGAGCCAACAGCCAGACGAGGGATCTCATCGTGCGCCTCGCTCATGGGTGGCGCGATAGCTGCGTACGGCTTCTAGGCTACCGCTGATGTCTGGCACATTGAGCGTGATGTTTGCAGTGGTGAGCTTTTGCAAAGAGGCCAGCGCTTGCGCCGCGTCCTTGGATTTGTTGTCGAAGTAGCGGTTGATCCATGCTTGTGCCGAGCTGAGTTCGCGCTGGAAGCTCGCTTCGTCATGCGACAACAATGCTAGACGCGCAGAGATGAGGCGCAGTTTCAGGTTCTCACGCAAGAAGAAAGTCTGTGTCGGTGACAGCAAAGGCATCTCAGCCTGTTCCGTGTTCTCTATCCGTACGAGGCCGCGCAATTCTTGCCACAGTTCGCGCCAGAATCGCTTCCATGCATCGTCATCTTGAGGCACTTGTGTCGTGATGCTGGGTACGGCTTGTAGGCGCGCATCCTGCGCGAGCTGCATCGTGTCTGCTGCAAGGATGAGTTTGTCTAATTGTTGATTGATGCCGGGTGCATCGATGTTGGGCAAGGCGCGTAGGCGTTCGATGTCGCGGTTGATGCGATTCTTCATCTCGCCGAAGGAAGGACGACTCAATTGCTGCAATCGACTCTCTGCATGTTGCAGTGCGATCAATGCCGCCTTTACGTTGGCGGACAGCTGTAATTGCTGACCAGCGATGAGCACCATCTGTTCAACTTCCGCCAAGGTGGTTTGATCGCGGCTGCTGGACATCTCTTGGTAGAGTGCTTCGAGCGCGGCACGCTGGCTCTGAGTCTCTGCGAACTTGCTTTCCAGCAGGCTCAATTTTCCGCCTAATTCGCGCACCAATTCCTGATTCTGTGTCACCAGTGTCTGGTTCGCTTTGCTACTGCCTTCAACTTCGGCTAGGCGCCGCGCGACTTCCTGTTGTACTTGATTGAGCTGGTAGTGAGCATCTACCCACTGCCATACGAAAACGACCACCAGCACGGCAAGAGTCAGTTGCGTCAATGACATGCCGGAGATCAGTTTGCCGATGGGGTTGCCGTTTGCGGCCTTGGGAACAGCGTGGGGCGCAGCAGTATCTGGCTCGACTTTGGCGAGTTCGGCTGCGGGCTGGGTAGGTGTGGTTTCGCTCATTGTGTGCTCACTGATGTGAATGCTTGCCCCATGCTACCAAAGCCGCGAGCAATCCGTCATCTCCTGCTTCTGTGGGGACGATGTTTTTCCAGCCTTGCTGTTGCGCCAGCTCGGCGATACGGGCATGGGGGACGAAAAGAGGTAGCTCTGAGAATTGGGTCTGTTGTGCTTGCATCAGTCCTTGCCACAGATTGCCAAGTGCCTCGCTGCTGGTCACGTTGATGGCGTGAGGTCCTGCTTTCAACACGCTATCGGCATCCAACTCTGGCTTGCTGCGCTCATAACAGGTCACATAGTCCACCTGCGCGCCGCGTGCTTTGAGTGTGTCGCCCAGCAACTCCCGCCCGCCGTTGCCACGCAATATCGCCACCTTCCAACCGGATACGTACTGCAAGGCGGGCAAGGCCAGTAAGGATTCACTGTCGAAACGCTCGGTCGGCGCGATGACGTGCGCGATACCCCGGTCGCGCAACCCTTGCGCACTGCTCTGTCCAACGGTGGCGACGCGCACGCTGCTTGGCACATCGCCAAGCGCGCTCATGCCGAACTTCACCGCATTCGGGCTGATGAAGATGAGCAGGTCGTAAGAGGAGAGGTCTTGCTTGAGAGTGTTCAGCTCAGACGCATCGGCGGCAGGTGCGATCTCCAGCAAGGGAAACAAGATCGCATTGCCGCCGAGTTCTGTGATGCGTCGGGTCAGTCCAAGCGCTTGGTCACGCGGGCGCGTGACGACGATGTTCAAACCTTTGAGCGGTAAATTAATCAAGCGACCACCTCATAAATCGTTACGAGCAAGCCTGAGTGCAAGGAGCCGCGCAGTGAATGACGAGACATACCTTACAGGTAGGCGAGGATTGAACGAGCACGCGACGCCGCAATCGGGCTGCGCAGTAGATTTATGTGTGGTCACTCAAGGCGGCGAGAATCTCGCCCGCTCCCTGCTTCAACAGATCCTGTGCGATAGCGTCGCCCAAGGCTTCAGGGTTGGCGATGTCACCCATCTGTTCGGCACGTAGCAAGCGCGAGCCATCCGGTGTGGCGACGAAGCCGCGCATGCGTAGCTTGCCGTTCTGAACTTCGGCGAAACCGCCCAGCGGTACCGAACAGCTGCCCGCCAAGGCACGGCTCATGGCGCGTTCTGCCAACACGCAAGCGGCAGTGTCGGCATGGTGCAAGGGAGCCAACACCGCTTTCAAGTCAGGTCGGTCGGCACGTGTCTCGATACCGAGCGCGCCTTGGCCTACCGCAGGCAGGCTGTCTTCGCTGGAAATGACGGCACGGATGCGGTCACCTAAACCCAAGCGCTTCAACCCAGCCGCCGCCAAGATGATGGCGGCATATTGGCCTTCGTCCAGCTTGCGCAGGCGAGTCTGCACGTTGCCGCGCAAGGGCTCGATCTTCAGATGGGGGAAGCGGGCGCGCAGTTGGCTCTCGCGGCGCAAGCTGGAGGTGCCGACCACGCTGCCGGCAGGCAAAGACGCCAAGTTATCGAAATCGTTGGAAACAAAAGCATCACGCGGGTCTTCGCGTTCGCCGATACAGGCTAGTGTGAAGCCGTCTGGCAGGTTCATCGGTACGTCTTTGAGCGAGTGCACGGCGATGTCGGCACTGCCGTTCTCTAGTGCAGTCTCCAGCTCTTTCACGAACAGACCTTTGCCGCCAATCTTGGACAAGGTGACGTTCAATATCTGGTCGCCCTGCGTGGTCATCCCCAAGATGCTGACGGAGGTTTGTGGGTATAATGCGCGTAGCCTGTCTCGTATGTGTTCTGCTTGCCACATGGCCAAAGCGCTTTCGCGCGAGGCGATCACCAAACGGGACGGGGGAGTGAAAGTAGCCTGACTCATAGCTTTTCCAGTGAATTTTAATCAATCAAAAGTGCGGCGCATTCTATCAGGTACGCCTTAGTTTTGCCCTCCGAAGCGTTGATAGGCACTTCTAGAAATTCAGTTTTCGGGATGAAGTGCTAGGCGCACGGAGCGCAGCAACCGCAGTGTACATTGCGGTACACGAGGATTGCGAGTACCGCGCAACGACGCAATTCGCCCGACAACTGAGTTTATGAAGTGCCTAAGAAATTATGAATCTGATCTCTGCCCCATCCGACATATCAAGCAAAGACGCGCCACTGCGCGACGATATCCGCCTACTTGGCCGCATCCTTGGGGACACCCTGCGTGAGCAAGAGGGCGAAGCCACCTATGAACTGATCGAGAAAGTGCGCCGTACTGCGGTGCGCTTCCGCAAGACGCAGGACGAGCGCGACGGCGCCTTGCTCGAAGAGATGCTGGATGCCTTGAGTCCAGAAGAGACGTTGCTGGTGGTACGCGCTTTCAGCTATTTCTCTCAACTCTCGAACATCGCCGAAGACCTGCACCATAACCGCCGCCGTCGCGCGCACCTGAAGGCAGGTTCGCCACCGCAAGAAGGCAGTGTGCAACTGGTGTTGGACCATGTGCAAGAAAAGAACCTCGGCCTCGATG
>JAVBYP010000055.1 GCA_030823965.1 Sideroxydans sp. | reverse complement strand
GATCGAGAAGCGCACGCGCAAAGAATTCCCCGAAGGCATCACCGCTTTCGGCACCGATGCATTGCGCTTCACCTTCGCCTCGCTCGCCTCGCCCGGCCGCGACATCAAGTTCGACATGCAACGCTGCGAGGGCTATCGCAACTTCTGCAACAAGCTATGGAACGCCACACGTTTCGTGCTGATGAATTGCGAAGGCAAGGACGTAGGACAAGACGAATCGCTGGCACTGGAATTCTCCGCCGCCGACAAGTGGATGATCAGCTTGCTGCAACAGACTGAAGCGGAGATGGCGAACAACTTCGCCGACTACCGTTTCGACATGGCCGCACGTGCGGTGTACGAACTGGTGTGGAACACCTACTGCGACTGGTACGTGGAACTGGCGAAGGTACAGATCGCCAACGGTAACGACGCACAGCAACGCGCCACCCGCCGCACCTTGGTGCGCGTGCTTGAGACCATCCTGCGTCTCGCGCATCCGATCATCCCGTTCATCACCGAAGAGTTGTGGCAATCCGTCGCACCGATGGCGAATGCAAAAGGTAGCAGCATCATGCTGCAAGCCTATCCAAAATCAGACGATGGCAAGATCGACGATGCCGCTATCGCGCAGATCGGTTTGCTACAAGAACTCATCACCGCATGCCGCAGCTTACGCAGCGAGATGAACCTGTCTCCTGCCGCACGTGTGCCGCTCATCGCCGCGGGTGATGCGACGGTGCTGAACGCACTCGCGCCTTACATCAGCAGCCTTGCCAAGTTGAGCGAAGTGAACGTGGTGGCTGAGTTGCCAGAAGGCGACGCACCCGTTTCCATCGTCGGCAATTTCAAACTGATGCTGAAGGTGGAGATAGATGTAGCTGCCGAGCGCGTGCGTCTGGATAAGGAGATCGATCGTTTGACCAACGAAGTCACCAAGACACAAGCCAAGCTAGGCAATGAGAGCTTCGTCGCTCGTGCGCCCGCAGCCGTGGTGGAGCAAGAGAAGAAACGCATGGAAGACTTCGGCGCGACACTGGTGCAGTTGCAGGCACAACGCAAGAAGTTGGGCTAAGGAGATAAGTCATGCTGCACGAATTCCTAGTTGAGGTCATCGCCTACATCGTGCCGCTCACCGAGCTACTCGGTGCTGCCGTGGTCACCTGGGGCAGCGTGCATGGATTAGTTCTGCTGGTCCGCAGGGGGTGGCGTTACTCTCAGAACCTTCCTCTGGAAGAATCTCTGCGCGACATCCGCATCGCTATCGGCGAGAAGATGGCACTAGGTCTGGATTTCTTCTTGGCTGGTGACATCATCGGCACCATCGTCATCCCCAGCCAAGAATCGCTGATGATCTTGGGCGGGATCGTGGTGATACGAACCGTGATGGCTTACTTCCTCGCGCAAGAGATCGAGAAGAAGAACGCTGCGGAGTGAAGCTGACTAGCGGCGACGAATGAAGAAGATGAACTCGTCGCCCTTTTCTTCTGACGACAACAGCTCATTCCCCGTCTTACTGCAGAAATCCAAAAAGTCTTTGGGCGAGCCTTTGTCTGTCGCCACCAGTTTCAATACCTGACCACTCGTCATCGGCGACAGCGCTTTCTTAGCTCGCAGGATAGGCAGCGGACATGCCAACTGCCGCACATCCAACTCCACATCGAACGCCATCTCGCTCATGCGACGACCTCGCCACCTGAGTGATACCAAGCAGTGATGCCCCCTTGCAGATTGGCCGCGCCACGCAAGCCTTGAGCTGATGCGAAAGCGGCAGCCTGCGCGGAACGTCCGCCCATCTGGCAATAGAACACGGTGGTCTTCTGCGCATCCAGTTCGCTCAGGCGCAAGGGCAACAGATGCAATGGCAAACTGATCGCCCCTTTGATGCGACCACGCGCGATCTCGGCATCGGTGCGCACATCCACCAATTGCACGTTGCCGCTGGCGATGAGGTCGGGTAATTCAGCTGCGGTGATGTTCTTAAAATCTGACACTTCTACTTCTCCAATTACTAGGTTGATTATTAATTATTGTTCGTCGCCGTGATCACTGAGCAGACGTGAGATGCGCGTATTGGCTACGCTCAAGCGCCGCACCAACATGCGCAAGAACGCCTCGGCGAATTGGAAGCGGCAGTTGGATGTCGCCAGCGCCAGCACTTCCGGGTCGATCTCGATGAGCTTCACATCGGTCTTGGCGAACACATCGGTCGTGCGCTTCGCATCCTTACCGCTCAGGTGCGCCATCTCGCCGAAGCAATCACCTTTGTGCAACAGGCTCAACAACCTGCCCTGCTTCACGATGCGCACCGAACCATGCGCCACGATGAAGAACTTCTGCCCCGGCTCGCCCTCGCCGACGATCTTCTCTTCCTTGGGTACTTTGCGCCATTCGCTGATGCGCAACACCTCCCACAACTCCACATCGCTGAAGTCGGTGAAGAACGGCAGCGCACGCACGGTATCGAACTTCTCGGTATCGAATATCTGCTCCTGCTGCGGCACTTCGTAACTGATGAACGACACCAGATCGCGCGCGAACTCATCCCAAGATTGATAACGATGCGCCACATCCTTGCACATGGCGCGCTGCACGATGGCATCCAACGCGGGCGGTATCTCAGGACGGAAGGTACTGGCAGCGGGTGGTTCGATGTTCATGATCTGGTAGATCATGCTGTAGTTGTTGGCGGCCTCGAACGGTAGCTTGCCGGTGAGCATGCGATACATCGTCACCCCCAGCGAATAGATATCCGTCTGGTGCGACAACGTCTGCTCTTTGATCTGCTCGGGCGACATGTACGCGGGCGAACCCACACCGCTCACCTGCGTGGTCTGCTGGTTCTCCAACATCGCCGCCCCGAAGTCGGAGATCTTGATGTCGCTCTCGCCTTTGATGAGGATGTTGGCGGGTTTGATGTCGCGATGGATGACGCCCTGATACTGCGCATACTCCAAGGCCTTACAACACTTGTAGATGATCTCGGCGATGCGCCCCAGCGACAGCAGATGGTCCACCTCGGCGTAACGTTCCAGCGTCTCGCCCTCGACGTATTCCATCACCATGTAATTCTGTTCGCCCTCCATCACCGCATCGAATATCTTCACGATGTGCGGATGCGAGAGCTTGCCCGCGAGCGACGCCTCGGTGAGCAACAGCTTGCGGAAGGCTTTGCCGCTACCCGTGTTCTGCATCACCGTCGGATTGAACAGCTTGAGCGCCACCTGCTGACCATTGAACGAGTCGAGCGCCAAGTACACGGTGCTGGTCGCACCATGTCCGAGTTCTTTCACGATCTGATATTTGCCGATGGGATCCATGCAAGTCTTTGCTTTACAAGGCCGACATTCTGCGGGTTTGAGCCATCACTGTCCAGTTCGCATGCGCTCAAAGGAACCTAAACCAGCGGGTGTTATCATAGCCGCCATGCGCAAAATATCCCTAGCTCTACTCCTGCTTCTCCCCCTACATCTCAACGCGGACGGCCTGCCCGATCTGGGCGACGTGTCACAGACCATGGTCTCACCGCAGATGGAACGCCAGATCGGCGAGCAGAGCATGTTCCGCATCCGCGCCAGTGAAAGCTATCTGGACGACCCCGAGATCACCGATTATCTGAACGCCTTAGGCGGACGCTTGGTCGCGAACAGCAGCGAGCCCAGCCAACCCTTCGAGTTCTTCGTCATCAACGACAACGCCGTGAACGCCTTTGCCCTACCCGGCGGATTCATCGGCGTGAACACCGGCCTCATCCTGCTCTCGCAGAGTGAATCCGAACTCGCCTCTGTGTTGAGCCACGAGATATCGCACGTCACCCAGCACCACTTGGCGCGCATGGTATCGGGACAGAAATACGATTCCCTCGCCGCCATGGCCACCATGGCTATCGCCATCCTTGCCGCGCGTGACAACCCGCAAGCCGCCAGCGCCGCCATCGTGGGCGCACAAGGCGGCATGATGCAACGCCAACTCGACTTCACGCGCGAACATGAGAAAGAAGCAGACCGCATCGGCCTTGGCATATTGGAAAAGAGCGGCTTCGACACACGCGGCATGCCGCTCTTCTTCGAGCGTCTGCAAAAAGCCACACAACTACTCGAAGGCGACACCCCCACCTACCTGCGCACCCACCCGCTCACCACCGAACGTGTGGCCGACGTGGGCGGCCGTGTGCAACAGATCCCTTTCAAGCTCGTACCCGACAGCCTCGAATTCCAACTGATGCGCGCCCGTGTGCATGCTCTGCAAAAGACACCGCGTGATGCTGTCGCCTTCTTTAACGGCGCATTGGGCGAACAACGTTTTGGCAACCCCGTCGCACAACGTTACGGCTTGGTCATCTCACTGATGCGCGATAAACAAGACGCACTCGCCATCCAAGAATTCCAAACGCTTTACAAGAGCGCGCCACACAACGCCACCATCGAGACACTGGCCGGACAGATCAAACGTCTGGATAAGAAAGACAAAGACACCCCCACCTTCTATCGCAAAGCGTTGAAACAATTCCCACGCCATCGCGCACTCATCTACGACTACGCGGAGCTGATGTTGGAAGAGAAACAATATGTGAACGCGCTGAAACTGCTGGACTACGAAGTGCTGCTCAACGGCAACGACCCTAGGCTGTATGAGATGCAAGCGCGCGCCTATGGCTCGCTAGGCCGCCACCAAGAAGAACACCACGTGCTGTCTTACTACCAGATACTGCACGGCAACCTGAGCGGCGCCATCGAACAACTGGAACTCGCCAAACGCGCGGGCAACGACTACTACCAACTCTCCACCATCGAGACCGAGTTGAAACAGTACCGCGAGATCATCGAAGCACAACGCAGCAAGAAGAAATAAAACACACCATGACCGAAGAACGCCTAGAGAACATCGAAACCAAACTCAGCTTCCAAGAAGATCTGGTGGAAGAACTTAACAAGACCGTGTATCAGCAACAACAAAAAATCGAACGACTGGAAGCCATGTGCCAATCACTCGCGCAACACGTGCAGTCACTGTCAGCAGCAAGGAATGAAGGCGGCATGATGGCGAACGAGAGGCCGCCGCATTATTGAGTTGTGTCGTAGCTCAAAAAACAGAAAAGCCGCGCATCACTGCGCGGCTTTTCAACACAAAAAATATACAGCCGTCATCCATTCGACCACTCTTCCGACAAGACTTCTGCTTGTTTAAGCACCAGTTCGATGGCTGCTTCCTGCATATCAGGTGGGTATTTATAACGACGCAACGTGATACGAACTAAATTGCGCAGTCGGGCACGCACGCTATCACGCTTCTGCCAGTCCACCGTCGTACTGTTACGCAGCTTATCGGTCAATTCGTGCGCTATCGTTTTCAAAATGTCGTCGCCGAGTTCACGCACTGCACTTTCGTTATCCGCCAGCGCATCGTAAAAAGCGAGCTCCGATTCATTTAAACCAAGCTCATCACCCCGCTTAGCTGCTTCACGAAATTCCTTGGCCATCGTGATCAATTCTTCGATCACCTGCGCACTTTCGATAGCACGATTAC
>JAVBYP010000127.1 GCA_030823965.1 Sideroxydans sp. | reverse complement strand
AGCTCAACCAGTGGAAGTCGCTGGCGAGTAAGCTGACAAAGCATAAGCAACAAAGCACAAGGCCGGGTTCATCCCGGCCTTGTTGTTTTCTGGGTCAGTTTCAAACATCAGTACGGTTTTTCTCCAACCCAATTACCTGGGGTCTGGTACTGGCACACCCAAACTTGCTCCTTTGAGTCTCCACATACTGCAAAGGCACAACCTACGCTGCGTGTGCTCTTCCATACGACTTGCGTGTAATGTCCGCACATCTTGCCTTGGGCGCAGGTGTTGTGTGCGTAGTCGTAGTCTTTAAGTTCGCTTCCCCAAGCATCCACAACTTTCTGCGGGCTGATTTGTTGTACTTCACGTTTACCATCGGACCAACGGATCGCGCTCGCCCAATACAGATTCTCACCATAGTTACCATCTGGCTTGCTGTGCTGCATCTTGCACTGGTTCGTCGCTTTTAAATGGTCAGCCCAACGTTGAGATGAGGCGGCAAGCTCGGACGAGTAGTTGAGCGCTGGCGTACCCACCTTTGCGCGCCACTGGTTATGAGCGTCGAGCATCACGCTGGTATCGAACTCTGCGGCTTGCGCAGAAAGTGCAGGGAGCATGCACAGCAGAAATACGCGCTTCATTATTTCCCCAGCAGTTTCTTCAGATACGGACCCGTCACGCTGTCTTTGTTCGCAGCGACATCCTTGGGCGAGCCTTGCGCCACGATGATGCCGCCGCCGTCCCCACCTTCAGGTCCTAAGTCGATCACCCAATCCGCCGTCTTGATGACATCCAGATTGTGCTCGATGACGACAAGCGTGTTGCCTTGGTCGCGCAGCGTGTGGATGACCTTGAGCAACATGTCGATGTCGTGGAAGTGCAGGCCGGTGGTCGGTTCATCCAAGATGTACAAGGTGCGGCCGGTGTCGCGTTTGGAGAGCTCCAGTGACAACTTCACGCGTTGTGCTTCACCGCCAGAGAGCGTGGTCGCACTTTGACCGAGTGTGATGTAACCCAAGCCTACGTCCAGCAATGTCTTCAACTTACGCGCGAGGATAGGCACAGCCGAGAAGAATTCGTGCGCTTGTTCCACCGTCATGTTCAATACTTGGTGGATGTTCTTGCCCTTGTATTGGACTTCCAATGTCTCTCGGTTGTAGCGGTGGCCGTGGCACACGTCGCAGGGTACGTACACGTCCGGCAGGAAGTGCATCTCTACCTTGATGACGCCATCGCCTTGGCAGGATTCGCAGCGACCTCCCTTCACGTTGAACGAGAAGCGGCCTGGACCATAGCCGCGCTCACGCGCGGTGGGTACGCCTGAGAATAGGTCACGTATCGGTGTGAACAGGCCTGTGTAGGTCGCTGGGTTGGAACGCGGTGTGCGTCCGATGGGCGACTGGTCCACGCTGATGACCTTGTCGAAATGCTCCAAACCTTCGATCTCGCGATAAGGTGCAGGCTCGGCATTGCTGCCGTATAGATGTTTCGCCACCGCGTTGTACAACGTGTCATTGATGAGTGTGGACTTACCAGAGCCAGACACACCCGCGATACAGGTGAGCAGGCCCACGGGAAGGTCGAGCGTCACATCTTTCAGATTATTCCCACTCGCACCGATGATCTTCAGTTTGCGTTCTTTGTCCGGCTTGCGATAAGACTTGGGAGCGGCGATGCTGCGCCGACCTGACAGATAATCGCCCGTGATGGATTGCGGGTTAGCGATCACTTCCTGTGGCGTACCTTGAGCGATCACGATACCGCCATGTTCGCCCGCGCCCGGTCCCATATCTACGACGTAGTCCGCAGTCAGGATGGCATCCTCGTCGTGTTCAACCACGATCACGCTGTTGCCCATATCACGCAGGCGTTTCAGCGTGTCCAGCAAGCGGTCGTTGTCGCGTTGATGCAGGCCGATGGAGGGCTCGTCCAGCACATACATCACACCCGTCAGACCTGAGCCTATCTGAGAAGCCAAGCGGATACGTTGTGCTTCACCGCCGGATAGTGTCTCGGCAGAACGGTCTAGCGACAGATACTCCAGCCCCACGTTGTTAAGGAAAGTGAGGCGACTGGCGATCTCTTGCACGATCTTTTCGGCGATGGCTTGCTTGTTGCCCGGTAGCGTCACGCCTTGGAAGAAAGTCAGTGCCTGCTTCAGCGGCAAGGCGCTCAACTCAAAGATGGCGCGGTCGGCCACGCGCACGTGGCGTGCTTCTTCACGCAGGCGTGTGCCTTTGCACTCTGGACAGGAACAACTGTTCAGATACTTCGCCAACTCTTCGCGTACGGTAGGAGAGTCGGTCTCTTTGTAACGACGCTCCAGATTGTTCACGATGCCCTCGAAGGCATGATCGCGCGTCATCTTCTTGCCACGCTCATTCACATATTGGAAAGGGATCTCTTCGTGCCCACTGCCGTACAACACCACCTGTTGGATCTTCTCAGGCAGGCTCTCGAAAGGTCGCTCCAAGTCGAAGTCGTAATGCTTCGCCAAACTATCCAACATCTGGAAATAGAACTGGTTACGTTTGTCCCATCCCTTGATCGCGCCACTGGAGAGCGAGAGCGAAGGGAAGACTACGATGCGTGCTGGATCGAAGAAAGAGATGACACCCAAGCCATCACACTTCGGACACGCGCCCATCGGGCTGTTGAACGAGAACAGGCGCGGTTCCAACTCTTGCAGTGAATAGTTACAGATGGGGCAGGCGAACTTGGCGGAGAACAGATGCTCTTTGCCCGAATCCATCTCCACCGCCAGTGCACGGCCGTCGGCATGACGCAACGCCGTCTCGAACGACTCAGCCAAACGTTGTTTGATGTCCGGTGACACCTTCAATCTGTCCACCACGATCTCGATGGTGTGCTTCGAGTTCTTCGCCAGTTTTGGCAGTGCATCCATCTCGCAGATCTTGCCGTTCACACGCAGACGCACGAAACCCTGTGCACGTAACTCGTCGAACAGATCTTCCTGCTCACCTTTGCGTTCCACCACGATGGGCGACAAGATCATCACCTTGGTGTCGGCAGGAAGTGCCAACACGTGATCGACCATCTGCCCGACCGATTGCGCCTGCAACACGATGTCATGTTGTGGGCAGTAAGGATCGCCCGCACGCGCGAACAATAGGCGCAAGTAATCGTGTATCTCGGTGACTGTGCCTACCGTCGAGCGTGGATTGTGTGACGTGGCTTTCTGTTCGATGGCGATAGCGGGGGAAAGACCTTCGATCAGGTCCACATCCGGCTTCTCCATCAACTGCAAGAACTGACGCGCATATGCCGACAGCGATTCCACATAACGCCGCTGCCCCTCGGCATATAGCGTATCGAACGCTAGAGAGGACTTGCCCGAGCCAGATAGCCCCGTGATGACCACCAACTGATTACGTGGCAGATCGAGGCTGATGTTCTTCAGGTTGTGGGTGCGAGCACCGCGAATCTTGATGTATTCCATGCTGGAAAGTGAGTCCGAAAAACGACTCCTCAATATACGCGAAAACGGGCTATTCCCCCAACCTTAAAAACCACTTTTAGCAAGCGCGTAAGTACTATGTCCTGGCAAAAAAATGTTAGGAAGTCTTAGGTTCGCTGGGTTTAATCGCCGCACTTTCCATCATCGGCTCCGGTGCACGGCGCAGATCCAGCGTGAACGGGTAGTCGGGATTGCGACCTTCGCGGCGGATATGCATCTCACCCGGTGTGTGGCCGTGGTTCCAGAAACGCGCCACGCGGCGTGCCTCGGCTTCGTTGGCGTTCACTGGGAAGGTGTCGTAGTTGCGTCCGCCTGGGTGCGCTACATGATAGGTGCAGCCGCCGATGGAGCGTCCGCTCCAGCTATCTACCAAGTCGAACACCAGCGGCGCTTGCACGCCGATGGTGGGGTGCAAACCTGAAGGTGGGCACCAAGCGCGGTAACGCACTGCGGCCACATATTCACCGCGTGTGCCCGTGGGGGTGAGCGGGAGCGGGCGACCGTTGCAGGTGACGATATGGCGGTTGTCGTTCATGTGGCTGACTTTGATCTGCATACGCTCGATGGATGAATCCACATAGCGAGCTGTGCCACCCGCGCTGACTTCTTCGCCCAACACATGCCACGGTTCGATGGCTTGGCGCAGCTCCATCTCGATGCCGTGATATGCGACCGTGCCGAAACGTGGGAAGCGGAACTCGAGGAAGGGCGCGAACCAATCGAACTCGAAGGCATATCCCGCGCGTTGCAGATCGAGCACCACGTCGCGCATGTCTTGCGCCACGAAGTGAGGCAACATGAAGCGGTCATGCAACTCTGTTCCCCAGCGATTTAGATTGCCGCTGTAAGGTGTCTTCCAGAAACGGGCGACGAGCGCGCGTAGCAGCAACATTTGCAACAGCGACATCTGCGCATGCGGCGGCATCTCGAAGCCTCGGAACTCGACCAATCCCAAACGTCCTGTCGCGCTATCGGGTGAATACAGTTTGTCGATGCAGAATTCCGCACGATGTGTATTGCCGGAAAGATCGACCAACAGATTGCGCAGCAATCTATCCACCAGCCATGGCTGCTGATTCTCTTCACCCGGTTTTAATTTCTCTGCCATCTGCTGAAAGGCGATCTCCAGCTCGTACAAGCTCTCGTGCCGTGCTTCATCCACGCGCGGCGCTTGGCTGGTAGGGCCGATGAACATGCCTGAGAACAGATACGACAACGCGGGGTGATGTTGCCAATAAGTGATGAGGCTCATCAACACATCGGGGCGACGCAAGCAGGGCGAATCGGCGGGCGTGGCCGCACCCAGCGTCACATGGTTGCCGCCGCCGGTCCCCGTGTGGCGACCATCCAGCATGAACTTCTCTGTACCCAACCGTGTTTGGCGCGCTTCTTCGTAAAGTGTCTGCGTGTTCGCCACCAATTGTGCCCATGTGCTGGACGGGTGGATGTTCACTTCGATCACACCGGGGTCAGGCGTGATGCGGAATTCCTTCACGCGCGCATCGGAAGGTGGTGTGTAACCTTCCAGTCGTAGCGGCAATCTCAAGGCGGCGGCAGTGGCTTCGATCGCATCGAGCAATACGATGAAATCTTCGAGCAAAGGCACGGGTGGCAAGAACACACACAGCACACCTTTGCGTACCTCGGCACACAAAGCGGTGTGTACCACTTCGCGCGGGTCGTATTTCTCTTTGCTGGTCGCAGTTTTTGATTTCTTGCTTGCTACTTTTGCAGCAGGTGCTTCCTGCGTCGCATCGAAAGGGTCGCGTCCGAACGCTTCCTCTTTGTCTTCTGGCAACACCCACGGCAGCGATGCCAATGGCAGGCGCAGACCTAGTGGTGAGTCGCCTGCGATGAGGTACAGATGCTCGCGCTTCAGTGGCCATGGGCTAGAACGGAATCCGTTAGGTACGATGGCCTTTGCAGCGCGTTGCGGTGTGGCGGGCGGCAGTGCCTTTAAGGGCAACACATAACCCACCGCCTCACCCAATCCGCGTTCGATGAGTTTCGCTAAACGTTTTCGCTCATCGGTATTCTTCAGGTCTGCTGAATGCGGATCGAAGTTTTCCGGCCAGCGCTGTTCTTCGTTGATGGCCTGAGTCACGTCTTCGAAGGCTGGGATGATGAATCTTTCATCTAGGCTCAGTTGCTGAGCAAGCCCTTGCATGAA
>JAVBYP010000152.1 GCA_030823965.1 Sideroxydans sp. | reverse complement strand
GGGGCGATGACGGTTTCTTACATTCACATACCAAGGTGTTTTGGTGGACGGGTCTGGCGACACTCGCTTGTTTCTTCTTATTTTCGGTCGCCCCGTTGCCACAACTCACGACCGAAGGTCCATGGATCCATCGACCTTTTGAGCTGATCCCCGCCCTGCTCTTCTTACTCGCACTCGTTGGCTACCTGTTCAAAGGCGCATGGAAAGACAACGACTTCGAACATTGGTTAGTACTGTCATTGATCGTTGGACTTGTCACGCAGTCAGTGTTCATGCCTTTCTCAGAAAGCATCAATGACACGGAATTCAACCTGGCTCATCTATTCAAAAAAGTAAGCTACATACTCGTCCTTACGGGGTTGTTGATCAGTCTGTATCAAACCTACCAATCCCTGCATAAAGAGACTCAGCGTCGGATCGAGATAGAAGAAGAATTAAGGATAGATGCGATCGCCCTAGCCAAGAGTGAACAATGGTTCCGCGCCGTGGCCGACTACACGTTCGATTGGGAGACATGGATATCTCCCACGGGGGAGATGCTCTACAACAGCCCCGCCTGCGAGAGCGTGACCGGCTACCCAGCCAGTGACTTCCTATCGGGAAAAATAAGTGTTCAAGATATCCTGTCACCGCGTGAACGCATCGGTGTTGCTAGGCATTTCGCCGAGATCGGGGATCATGAGGCGGAAGTCATGGATATCCGCATCATCAACAAGGCAGGGGAAGAACGCTGGATCAATCATGCATGCCAACCCATCTTCGATAAGGATGGGAAGTTCTTGGGACGCAGAGCGAACAATCGGGACATCACTGATCGCAAGTTGGCTGATGTCGAGAACCAAACATTATTGACTGCCTTGCAGAGTGCGCCACTGTCAGTAGCTATCACCGACGCAAGTGGACGTATCGAGTACGTCAATCCCAAGTTCGTCGAAGTCACTGGATATCCAAAATCCGAAGTGATCGGAAAGAACCCCCGCATCCTCAAATCAGGCGAACACAATACTGAGTTCTACCAACATCTATGGGGAACGCTCACCTCTGGTGCCTCTTGGTCTGGCGAGATCAGGAACAAGCGACGTGATGGATCTCTATATTGGGAATCTGTCTCCATCTCTCCCATCTTGGATGCCGACGGCAATATTCGGAAGTATGTCGCGGTGAAACAAGAGATCACTGAAAAGAAACAACTAGAAGAGATACTGCATCAAAAAGCCAATTTCGATGCGCTCACAGGATTGCCGAACCGGACTCTGTTTGAAGACCGTCTGTTGTTGGCACTGAAAAAAGTGGCTCGCAACACCAATAATCTTGCTTTCATCATGCTCGACCTCGATCATTTCAAAGAGGTGAATGACACCTTAGGTCACGATGCCGGCGATGAGTTATTACGCCAAGCTGCTGACAGAATGAAGCTGTGCGTGCGGGACACCGATACGGTCGCTCGGATCGGCGGGGATGAGTTCGCGATACTTTTAGAAAGCATCTCCGAACGAACGCCTCACGAGATCACTCAACGCTTGCTCGCTGAGCTAAGCCAACCATTCGTGATACTTGGAAAGAACTGTCAGATCTCAGGCAGCATCGGGGTCTCCTTCCCCAAACCCGAAAAAGCCAATATCGAATCGCTGAAAAAAGAAGCCGATATCGCTTTGTATCAAGCCAAACATAATGGACGCAACTGTGCGGTGTTCTTTAGCGAATGAGCTGGATACTCCCTAGCAAGCTCCAAGTAAGCTGCTAGTGATACGATGTTCCTTCACTAAGACATTCATTCCGACCCCTTTACAGGTGGAAACATGAGTATCAAACGCACCGCATTCTTCATCTCAGACCGGACAGGCATCACGGTTGAGAAATTGGGTCGCAGTATGTTGAGCCAGTTCGATGGCATCCAATTCAATCAAGTCACCCTTCCCTTCATCGATTCTGTTGAAAAAGCGCAGGGGGCTTTGAAGACCATCAACGAAGCCGCACAGCACGATGGACAACGCCCTATCGTATTCAGCACGCTGATCGTGCCTGAGATCCACGACATCATCGAACAGAGCGATTCGCTCATCCTCGATCTGTTCGAGAGCTTCATCGTACCTATCGAGAACGAGTTGGGCATCCGCTCCTCACATGCTGTCGGCCGCTCTCACGAGACTGGCGTGCATTACAACGAACGCATGGATGCGGTGAACTATGCACTGAACCATGACGATGGCGGCGTCACCAAGGACCTGGGGCGTGCGCAGATCATCTTGGTCGGTGTATCACGTTGCGGCAAATCGCCCACCTCGCTCTACCTCGCTTTGCAGTTCGGTATCTTTGCAGCGAACTATCCGCTGGTGCCTGAAGATTTTGAGAACAACTCCTTGCCCAGCTCCGTCAAACCCCTCATCAAGAAACTTCACGGACTCACCATCCAACCAGAACGTCTGGCACAGATACGCTCTGAGCGCATGCCCAACAGTCGTTATGCTTCGCTGGAGAATTGCAAGAAAGAGGTGAAGCAGGCGGAAGAGATGATGCGTAAAGCTGGCATACCGATGTTGGATGTGACGACCATCTCGGTCGAAGAGATCGCGACCACCTTGCTACATCTGACTGGGTTGAAACGTTAAGCGCACGTCATTCAGTAGATCAAACAGCCGCGTCCTTGTTCAACTCACGATACTGGATCCTGTTGCGACCTGAAGATTTTGCTTCATACATCGCAGTATCTGCATATTTCAGGATCTCCTCTTGGCTAGCCTCCGAGCCATTGAAAATGACGATGCCGATACTGGCAGTACAGTGATGCGTCACGCTGGAATCTGCTTCGCCTTCATGACTGATCGAAAGAACATAGGGTTCCGCCAACTTAGCGAGGATCTTCTCGGTGACGATCTGTGCGAGAGCGCTTGCAGCTACTTTGTCTTCTCCCAGCTCGCTCAGCATCACCACGAACTCATCCCCGCCAAATCGTGCGACAGTATCCATTTCTCGGACACATTTTCTTAAGCGATTCGCCACCTCGACTAAGAGTAGATCTCCAACCACATGTCCATGCGAGTCATTGAGTGGTTTGAAATTATCCAGATCAAGGAACATCAATGCGCCGTAGGTGCCGTTTCTCTTGCTCATCGCTATCGTTTGCCTCAATCTGTCATTCAGCAGGCGACGATTCGGTAACTTGGTGAGTACATCATAGAAAGCCATATGGCGTACCTGCTCTTCGTGGTGCTTACGTTCGGTGACATCGACGAAGAAAACAGCTAAACGATTCCTTCCCGCTTGGAAAGCATGCATATCGAAGATGCTATGGATCCCCTCTCCATCGTATCCAAAATGATCCGTCTCAAAATGATCACCCGTTTCGGCGACACGTCGAAAGATTGCAGGTGTCGATGTGTCTTTCAACGATGGGAATGCCTCTTCGAGCAACTTGCCAACCAACTTCTGATGGTCCAAGCCAAGTATGTTGTCGGCGGCCTTATTCGCCCCAATGAACACCAGCCTTTGGTCTGGCATCAATTCATATAGATGTGCACCAAACGGTGCGTTCTCCACGATCTGGCGCATCTGCGACTCACTCTCCCGCAATGCCTGCTCTGCTCGGATTCGTTCGGTGATGTCGATGAACGTCGCAATCGCGCCGACTACTGATCCGTCTTTAATGATGGGGTGCGACCAGTATTCAACGGGGATAGAAGTGCCGTCTTTACGCCAGAACGCCTCATCGGACACATTGATGTTTTCATGCTTCTCATAGGCTCGATACATCTTGCATTCGCTTGCTGGATACAAGCCGTCATCGGAGTGATGATGTATCAACTCATGGATATGTCTTCCAATGACCTCGTCACTATCCTGATAGCCGAGAATCTGTAAGAACGCCTGATTGACATAGACGCAACGACCTTGGGTATCTACTTCATACATGCCTTCCGCCATCGTATCGAGTAGGCGCTGAAATCCTTCCCTTGATTCTCTTAAAGCATCTGAGGCTACCAACAATTCGCTTTTCTGTCGTGCCAGCGTATCCAGCATCTCATTAAGATGACGAGCCAATATACCAACCTCTTCAGGTGACGCTATCGTAGCCCTTGTGTCTTTGCCATGCGCCACCTCGGTAGCGACTTGCATCAGATGGTTCAAACCAATAGTGAGCTTCCTCGACAATAGGAAGGAGATGGTGACGACCAAGAACACAGCGACGATGGTGAAGTTCATCCACAAGCTTTTAATGGCTGCTATGTTTGCATTCGCTGAATCCCTGCTCATATCTACGCGCAACCATCCGACTAGCCGCTGTCCAGCCATTACTGGATGTGCGACTGCGATCAAGTTATTTTCATCTGCCAGAACGATCTGATCGCTAGCGTTGGATTCGAGAAGGTCTAGGCTGACCTTATCCGTGAGGGAAAGGCCGATCTTATCCGGCTCGGTCGATGCAAGTACCTTGCCGTGTGAATCAATAAAATAGGCACGCTGAATGTCTTGTGCATCATTGAAACCGAGCAATACTTCCTGCATCCCCGCCAGATCGCCCGCAAGTGCCCAAGATGCAGTGCTTACGGATATCTGATGGGAGATGGCCATGGCACGTTCATTCGTCACTCCATAGATGAAATCACGTTGCTGATTCAGTTGCCAGTATCCGAAGCTCAACATTAATAGCAGAGCAGCCGATACGAACCAGACCATCATTTGAAGCCGGGTCGACCTGAGTGATAGTGTTCCGCTGAGCTTGTCGAAGCGCATATCTCTCACCGTTCGATCGGACGGACGACCATGGAGAATCTCTCCAGATAGTCTTCGACTGGTTCGTAAGTCGCGTTATTGGCTTTTTCGAATTTGGAGATAGGGAGCCGTTCCAACATCTTTCGCCCTTCCTCGCTCGCATTCAATTCAAACAACGCAGAAGCGACCTTCTGCGACATTTCCGGAGAGACATCCTTGCGCACGACCCAGCCATTGTTGGGCAACGATCCCGTTTGCCATTTGACCTCAAGTTGCGATGCTTTATCTGGATGTTCCTTTATGAATGCCTTCCAAGGCACTGGCCATGTCGCTCCAGCTGACACTTGGCCAAGATAGACATTCATGATGGAGGACTCTTGTGAACCCACATACACATTTTCGATATCCCGCTTAACATCAAGACCGTGCGTCTGCAGGTAATACTGCGGCATCATGGTAGCAGCCAAGGCTGTGATGGCCGGATAGGAGACTTTCTTACCCTTTAGATCAAGGACAGAACGGATCCCTGCATCTTTGCGTACTAAGATGATGCCTCTGAACTCATCGTCATCACCCATCTTCCCAAACACGGAATAGCCTACTTTGATCGACCTTACGGTTTGATAAGGATTGGGCATCGCAAAATCGAAATAGCCGCTATAAAGTTTCTTATCGAACTCCTCATAATTGCGAGAGGCTTCTAGATGGAAGTGTGCATTGGGGATCTTTGCATTGAGATGATCCACGATAGGGCCATAGACCTCGAAAAGCTTCTGGGGATTGTGTAAGGGATGGATCCCTACGATGTATTCCAAAGAAGTCGAGCTTGATGTCTTGCTGAAAGTCGGCTGATAAGGGGACTCATCCTGCTGGTCGCAAGAGACGGTCAGCAGTACGACAATCAATAGCCCCAAGCGCTTCCACAGTTCCATTTTATTTTTCTGCCCCCTTGTTTGGATGCTACTCCGTTCTCTATTCATTCGATACGAACGGC
>JAVBYP010000159.1 GCA_030823965.1 Sideroxydans sp. | reverse complement strand
AGCTGACCAATCTCCCCAATCGCAACGAACTCAAGGGGCGCATGGCGCAGACATTGGCTCGCGCGAAACGCCGTGGCGGCAATTTTGCATTGATGTTCCTAGACTTGGACAACTTCAAGAACGTCAACGACAACCTAGGACATGATGCAGGCGACATGTTGCTGCAACAGGCTGCCGAAAGACTGAATCAATGTGTGCGCGGCGAGGACACCGTGGCACGTATCGGCGGAGATGAATTCAATGTGTTGTTGGAAGATGTGACGGAAACTCAGATCGCCAATACCGCGCAGCGCATCCTAGAGAAGGTTTCCAAACCTTATCTGATCAATGATCAGCAAGTATTCGTTTCAGCCAGTATCGGCATCGCGATCTACCCGAAAGATGCGGAAGACCTTGAGACCCTCACCAAGAATGCAGATTCGGCCATGTATCAGGCCAAAGAAAAGGGCAAGGACAGTTATCAGTTCTTCACCTCCGATCTGAAAGACAAGATCGGCCACCGGATCGAATTGGAAAACGCCTTGCACAGTGCAATTGAATTGAATGAGCTGAGACTGGTATACCAGCCCGAATTCGACATCCAGACAGGTCAGCTGGTCGGTGCAGAGGCTTTGTTGCGCTGGGACAGCAAGTTGTTCGGCTCCGTAAGCCCTAGCGAGTTCATCCCGATCGCGGAAGAGTCTGATCTCATCCTGGAGATCGGTGAATGGGTCATTGAGCATGCTGCCGAGCAATTGAGCGTATGGCGCAAGAAGGGCAAAGCACTTCCCGGCACCCTGTTTGTAAATGTGGCCTCACGCCAATTGATGCGCCAGCCGCTACTGACCATCATCACTCGCCAGCTACAAAGATACCGTCTACCACCACGCTCGATCGGCATCGAGATCACCGAGCGCACGCTGATGAACAGCAATGATGAAGTCTCCAGAAAACTGCACAAGATCGAGCTGGAGGATATTCCTATCGCCATCGATGATTTTGGTACGGGATATTCTTCGCTGTCTTATCTCAAGACATTCCCTATCGCATTCCTCAAGATACCGAATCAATTCGTAGACGGCATCACGCATGATGAAAGTGACAAGGGGATCGCGACCGCCATACACGGCGTGAGCTCTGCGTTGAAATTAAGCACGATCGCAGAGGGGATAGAAACTGCGGAGCAACTGGCCGTGTTGCAGGAGATCGGCTGTCAAAGCGGGCAAGGCTACTTGCTGGGCAGGCCTGTGGATGCAACGACATTTGCCGAGTCATTCATCACCAAGGGGAATGATCATGAAGAGTAACTTCGACATGCGAAAAAATAACTATTCTCCGATCGAAGACGGAAGACGCATTGTCGACTCGCGTGGACCGGGAAGCAGCCAGTCTCCTCCGTCGAACCTACCTCAACCCGAGCTCAATTCAGAGAACGTATTGAGCCGCAGACCCAGCAGACTGAGCTTGCAACTTCTCGGGCGCGATACGCGCACTTGCAAATAAACAGACCTCTCAGCAGCACTACTCCCTGATCACTTTGCCTTCAGTTGGCTGGCAAAGCGTTCCGCCAAATCAGGCTGTCCTTCACTATCCGCCAGTGATTCAGACATCAATCCATCCAACAGACTTAATCTGTCGCCCAATGCAGGGTGGGTCTTGAACATCAAGGCCAGGTTGGAATCGTTAGGATTGATGGATTGCAAAGTCTGCAACACAGCAGGTAATCCATACGGGTCATAACCCGCACGCGCGGCGATCACCACGCCCATGCGGTCTGCTTCGTATTCATCTTGTTTATCCAAACCGCGTGCGTAGATCTCCGTACCCGCACTCACCAATTTACTCAAGCGCGGATCACCGCCTTGGCTCTTGATGGCGTCGTTCGCCAGATCAGACATCAACTCGGAACGTGCCCCCTTCTTCAAGGCTTGCAGATGATGCTTGCGTAACACATGCGAGATCTCATGCGCCAGCACACCCGCCAGTTCGGCTTCGTTACTCATGCGCGCGAGCAGCCCTTTGGTGATGAACACATAACCGCCGGGTGCTGCGAAGGCGTTGACATCGTCATCATCCAACACTCCGAACTGCCACGGTAGGTCTGGGCGCTCTGTCTGTAGCGCGAGCCAGCGCCCTACTTTATTCACATAACGTTGCACGGGTGGGTTGTCCCACAGCGGTGCAGCACCCAGCAAGTTGCTGGCGATGCCGCCGCCCAAGTCGATCTCTTGAGGCTCGTTGATGTCGGCATTGGCTTTCTGCACCTTCTGCACGACCTTGGCAGCTTTCTCCAGATCGATGTTTCCAAAACCACCCAAGTCGAATGCGGCGACAGGCAAAGATACCAAAAGGGATGCAAAGAATAGTTGCGCTCTCATCATCGACCTCCACTCAAATAACTCACATCATGCGATTGCAACTTACCCTCGTCCGCAAAACGTTTTGCCTCTGCACGGCTCGCTGCATATTTCTTTGCAGCGCGTAGGGCTTGCGGATCGGGCTGCGCGGTTTTCAGCTGCTCTTCTGACAGACCACGTACACCTGTGGTCACGGTGCTACCGCCACGTCCTGTTGCCGCGACATTGAATAGTGCGCTCAATCCGTTATCACTGCGACGACCGGTGGCACTCGCCTCCAGCTGCAGACTCAGCATCTTCACCCACCCGCTGGTCGTCCCCGCTTTCACCTGCGTCCAACTCGATTGACGCTTCAACACCTCGACCTTGGTGCGCGGTGGCAATGAACGCAAGGTCTGCGCATCGCCATATGGTTTGGCCTTCAGCTCAGTGGCGCGTATGGTATAGGCAGCATCACCCGCCCATGCGCTACTCGCCGCCAATAGCAATAAAGATAAGCTCAGTCTTTTCATCATCAGTTTCCTTCCTTGGGGATAGGGGCGAACAGCTCAACTTCTTGCTCTCGACCTTTTACTTTGAATGAACCATACGATTGGAACTCGAAGGCATCGCCGCAAGCTTGCATCGTATCTTGCGAAACAAGGATACGCGATACGCCTTTAGTCAGCCCTTCGATGCGACTGCCCAGATTGACGGTATCGCCGATGGCGGTGTACTCACGTCGTTGTTCTGAACCGATGAGGCCGACCACCGCAGGTCCGGTATGGATACCGATGCCCACATCGAAGTCAGCATCCGCCTCGCCCAGCTCTTGTTTGAACTTCTGTAGCACTTGCGCCATCTCCAGCGCCGCCTCGACGGCATGACGCGCATGCTCTGGGTCATCCAGTGGCGCGCCCCAGAACGCCATGATGCAATCACCGATGAACTTGTCCAGAGAGCCGCCGTGGCGGAACACCACCTCGACCTGTAACGTGAAGTAACGGTTCAGCAGTTCAACCACCTGCTGCGGGGTGCGCTTCTCGGAGAGTGTGGTGAAACCACGGATATCTGAGAACAAGATGGTGATCTGGCGGCTCTCACCCGCACGACTCAGGCCGCCGTGTGCCACTAATTCTTTCACCACATGCGGATTCACGAAGCGGCTGAACATCTGCACCGCTTGCTCGCGTGACTTGCGCTCGTTCAGATATTCACGCAGTGCGAATGCGACGTAAGCCGACCATGCCAGCAGCAATGGCGTGAGGACAGGTAGCAACATCAATTGACCAACGGCGAGGAAGGAAGCCGTTAGCAACATCGCAGACACGCCCACCAGACCCATGCCTATCTTGAGTGCATTCATTTTTCGCAAGAAGGCGATGCTCATGAGGCTCAGGAGTAACAAAGAGATCCCCAACCCGAACATCTCATCCGCCGCGCGCATGGCACGACCATTCTTCAGGTTGTCGATGGCTGTCGCCAACATCTCCACGCCGGGATACAGACTCGCCATCGGTGTCACGCGCACATCGTGCAATCCCGTTGCAGCCGTACCGATGATGACGATCTTGTCTTTGAGTTCATCTGCTACACGCTGTGGATGCTCACGCTCCATATCCGCATAGAGATCGGCATAGGAGATATGTTTGAACGCCCCCGCATTGCCACGCCATGCCATGATAAAGTCGGATTCCTTAGGCACGTCATATCTCAGATCCATTGCTACGCGTGCAGGTAAGGACGGGATGAGCCAACCATATGCATCGGTATAGAGTTGGTAACGCCTCCCTACGCCATCGGGGTCTTCCACAAAATTGATAGTGCCGACGCGCCAATGTGCAGGGTCGATAGCGAGCGGTGGAAGTATGGCGATGCGAGCTTCTGCGGCTGCATGGGCAGTCGATTGCAGACCCAACAATGGCGCGACCTGTGCTACAGGCGCACCTTGCGCATCCATTGCCGCATCACGACGTACCAATGGGAAGTAGACGTTGTCCACACCTTTCAGCGCCTGATTGAGAGCTTTGTCGCTGTCGGGGCGGAAGGTGTCCGGCTCACTGAACAGGATGTCGAAGACGATCGCTTTCGGTTTTTGTTTGGCGATACCGCGCACCAACTCACCATGCACCTCGCGCGGCCACGGCCAACTGCCCGCTGTGTCCTGCATGTTGGCCAAGCTCGCATCGTCGATGTCCACGATGACGATGTCTGGATCGGGCGTGAGTTGTTGTGCCTGTGCGCGCACGAAGGCATCAGACAACCGATTCTCAAGCGGAGTCAGCGCGTGCAACCACAACGATTCCGCCGCCGCGATGAACAGGAACACCAATCCGATACGTAATGTGACCTGCCTATCCATGATCGACGACGAACCCTGCATGGCTACTCCTCCCGATTACGCATGAAGTCAGCGGTCTTTTGGAAAGCCGCCTTCAACTCAACTCGCAGCGCCTCCTCTTCGATGACGTCATCCATCGCCTGCGTCATGCACATCATCCATTGATCACGCTCCTCATCCCCGATGGAGAATGGCAAGTGGCGCTGGCGCAAACGCGGATGACCGAACTTCTCTACGAACAACTGCGGCCCGCCCATCCAGCCGGATAGGAACATGAACAACTTGTCTTCGGCATTCTTCAAATCGATGTGATGCATCTGTCGGATGCGGTACGCCTCTGGCAACTCGTCCATCAAGTGATAGAAACGTTGCACCAACTCACGCACTTTCGGCTCACCACCGATGCGCTCGTAATGGTTGCGCGTGTCGTTACTGATCTGCATCTGCTTGCTCCGTAAAGAATCTGTCTTTCATCTCTTCTAACCCCACACTGCTCAACACCTCTGCCAAGCGTTCTGCCGCACGCTTTCGCGGCAGATTCTTGTAAGTAGCGATGATGAGTTCGTTCTTCATCGAATGCTCCCACCCTACCAGTTCAGTCACCGTCACTTGATAACCGTGCGCCTCCAATTGTAAACAGCGCAACACGTTGGTGATATGACTACCGAACTCGCGAGTGTGGATGGGATGCCGCCACAACTCGATGAGGGCGTCCTTCGCCAGTTGTTTGCCTTTGTTCTTGCGCAACACGGCAGCCACTTCAGCCTGACAGCACGGCACCAACACGATGTGCTTGGCCTTCTTTTTTAATGCGAAATGGATGGCATCGTCGGTGGCGGTGTTACACGCATGCAGCGCGGTCACCACATCGACTTGGGGGGGTAGTTTGTCCGACACCGTCGATTCAGCGACCGATAGGTTCTCGAATGACATCCCACCAAAGCTCAGTTGCTGCGCCAACTCGCGCGAATGCGTAACTAACTCCTCGCGCGTCTCGATGCCGTAAATGTGAGAGGTATCTTTCAGCGCCTTGAAGAATAGGTCATACAAGATGAAACCGAGATAAGACTTACCTG
>JAVBYP010000237.1 GCA_030823965.1 Sideroxydans sp. | reverse complement strand
TTGCAAAGTTCTAAGTGTTCTTTCCTGCAGTTCTGGGGTGTAGAAGTGATAGCCATTCCGGCCGCTCTTCTTGACGCGATACATGGCGGCATCGGCATTCTTTGATAGCGTCTCAAAATCCAAACCATCGTCAGGATAGAGTGTTATTCCTATAGAAGGAGTAACGATCAGTTCGTGCGAACCAATTTTAAATGCTTGTGCAACAACATCGATCAAATGGGTGGCAACAAGCGCAGCTCCATGGCTGTCGGTATTAGGTAGTACCAAAATGAACTCATCACCGCCAGTGCGCGAGATCGTGTCTCCATCACGAACGTTGTCTTTCATGCGTTTAGCAAGAGCCTGCAAAAGTTGGTCACCAACACTGTGCCCCAAAGTGTCATTGATATTCTTGAAGTGATCTATATCAAGGAACATCACAGCCATCTTTTCTTTGCTTCTATGCGCTAGCGTTGCCGCATAATTAAATCGGTCTAGCAAAAGGTTTCGATTGGGCAATCCGGTGAGCGAGTCAAAGTGAGCCAACCTATCGATGCGTTCCTCAGCTATCTTCTTTTCAGTGATATCTGTTTTAACGGCTAGGAAATTGATGGAATTTCCTGCTGCATCTTGGATGGGGGAAATGACAACAGATTCAATAAATTCACTTCCATCCTTGCGCTTATTCGTTAACTCTCCTAGCCAAGTCTCTCCATTCTTTATGTGTCCCCACAGGTCTTGATAGACAGATTGCGGGGTCTTGTTAGACTTAAGAATGCGGGGATTTTTACCAATCGCCTCAGCGGCGCTGTACCCAGAAGCCAATTCGAAAGCTCTATTGACATACTCAATATCGCCATTCAAATCGGTGATGACGACCGTACTTGGACTTTGTTCGACCGCTTTAGATAGTTTTCGAAAAGTCTCATCTGCTTTATACCGATGGTCAACGTCCAAACAATGGCCGATATATCCGATAAAGTCGCCCTGATCGTCAAATCGGGGGGTGCCGCGATCTTCGATCCAGTGATACTCCCCAGTATGATGTCGCAAGCGATAGTCCATGCTGAAGGATTCTCGGCGATCAAATGCGGTGATATACGTATCAAGGCAACGCTGAAAATCATCAGGATGAACGCCTTCGGCCCAGCCGTTGCCCATCTCTTGTTCTATTGTTCGACCGGTGAATTCAAGCCAGATTTTGTTGAAATAGTTGCATAGCTTGTCTGTACCCGCAGTCCATATGAGGAGTTGGCCGTTATCAGCTAAATCTCGATAATTCTTTGCGCTCTTTTGAATTTCTTGTTCGGCACGTTTGATCTCTGTGATGTCATTCATGACAGCCAAGAACTCGCCACCGCCACTCTTGGCAATATTGACCCCTGACACAAGGCATGTCCTGACTGATCCATCCCGGCAATGGATTTCAGCCTCTACAGGCAGCATGGATTGGCCACTCTTGGTTGCTTGCTCAAGACTGCTAGTCCAACTATCCATCGCCCACTGACGATACTTCAAATCTGGATAGGCCTTTTCCCACCAATCGTTCAACGTTGGCAAATCATCCAAGTGATAACCGAACACTCTAGAGAAGGCATCATTGAGCAACACGATCTTCCCTGAGCTTTCACTTACTGCCATAGGACTCGGGGATTCTTGAATAAAGGCACGGAAACGTTCTTCATTGGCTTTGATTAGAAATTCTGCCGATTTTTGTTTTGTGATGTCTTGAGAAGTTCCCGTTATATTGATGGCATTTCCATTGCCATCAAAAACAATGTGCCCCATCGAGTGGATCCAGCATTCCGTCTCGTCGCATGGGCGAATGATTTTGTATTGGACATCTACTCCTGTCTTGTCGCGTATAGCGGCTTGCAGATAGTCCCTCATCTGTTGTCGGAACTCAGGATGGACCATCGCTAGCCAACCAGAAAAGGTGTGTGGGTAATCCTTGTCTATCCCGAAGATCCTATCAATCGTGTCGGTGCAATCCCACACTTCACTTGAAAAGTGGATGATGTAGCTGCCTATCTTCGCTGTGATCTGAGAATCATGCAGCAATTGATCCGCTTGCCTGCGGGTCAGCATATCGCCCAGGTTGGTGGCCAAACTATCAATCAAGGCGCGCTCTTCAAGTAAAAAAGGGCCTTCATCCACAACGGGCATTTCTTCTAAATAATTGACTTCGAGAACGCCAGACAACTTTCCTGAGACGATGATGTTCGCTGTAAGGCTCCACTTTGTGGACCGATAGTTTTGCGTTGAAAACACTTGGTCCTTAACAACCAATCTGACGCAAGTGATCTCTGGATATAGCCAGCCATTTTGTATAGGGGTAAGGGATGACTGAAGAATCTCTTCGGTTGCCTTGTTGGTATTTGCAAAAAGTTGAGACACGGAATACAGCGTTGCAAGCTCTTTTTTTCGTTCACGCAGATCGACATAGGGGCGTTCGATCGTTTCAATAACAATAGCTCTATAGATAAATAGATATGAGATGACTTTGTAGATGTGACCCAGCACGTTGTAACCGCCGGTCATCGTTGTATAAAGTGTGAAAAAGAATTCCCCCATCCCCATCACACAAACTGCGCCAAAGATAATTGGGACATTGAAGCGCTGAGGCGAACGCATCTTGATCCATAAGATCATTGCGGTGAGGATATTTATTGCGATGATGAGGTATTCAATGCCTTTCTTTAAAGGCGTAAGTCCCACACCAGGAATGAATGTGCGCGGCAGGTCATCTTGGTGAAACAGTACCAGCCAATTGATCAACAGCACCAAACTGATCATGGATGCCAGAAGGATATAGCGTGTTTTTGGTCTGGTTAATTGATGCCAAGGCCTGATGGCCACCAAGAGTAGGGCCAGTGCAGCTAGGAAACGTCCGGAAAGCCAAAAATTTAGCTGTTTGTCTGCATTGTTTTCTGTATAGAACACCGGCATGCCTTGGTAGGCGATAGTGTGCGAGAAATCTAGAAAACCTATCCCTAGGAACAGACAGGCAAGAAGAACGATATTGCCTGGCAGATTTGGGCTATGGTTATTCCAACCAACAGAAAAAACCATCATGGCTATCACGATGGCGCCGGTCTCAAGCAGAACATGTAGAGGAAGATAATTGGGAATCCCTGACACATCAAAAAATGGAGGGAGTAACCAAGCAAACAATTGGATCAATGCCAGCAACGATACGAAGCTGCCGACTTGCCACATGGTGGCATGGTAGCTGGGGTGCAATCTAAACGTTTTAAGTAAGTTCGATACGGGCATTAGGTATTACCACTATATATCCACACTTCGACTAGCGAACTCTGTCTGTCATTCTACTAATTCAAGGGCTGATATTACATAGGAAAGTTGCTTTGTTTCTTCAGCACACGAGCATTTTGCGCTGCTAATTTGCATTTCAGACTCGGTTCAATAATTTACGTCAGCAGATGATTCCATATCAACCGCTGGCGTGCTTGGTTGCCGCCGGCAGTTCTGGCCGAATAACAGACTGCGGTATAACTTCGAATCTGCAAAACACTCTTCACTCAATAAAACCATCCGCCATCAGTTCTTCCAATAGGTCACTGTAGTCATGCGCGCCCCGGCTGGTGGGGGCGTGTTCGAAGATAGTCTTGTTCAATGCTGGGCTCTCAGCCAAGCTGACGTTCTCTGAGATGCGGGTGCGGCACACGTCTGCGCCGAAGTGTTCTTCCACCTGTTTCAATACATCCCACGCCATCTTTCTGCGTCCATCGAAACGGGTGAGCAGGTAACGCCGTTTGACGCGGCGCTTGAGTACGTTCTCTAAGGCATGCAATGTCTTTTCGATCTGCATCGCACCGTTGGTGGAAAGATGGTCTGCGGAGATGGGGACGATGAGTCCGTTGCAGGCGAAGATGGCGTTCAAAGATAGGACGCCGATCAATGGGCTACAGTCCATGATCAAGGGGGAATCTTTGTCGCCGAACTTTTCTAATCTCAGCGCGGTGTTGAGTTTGTTCACCACGTTGTAACCTTTGCCATACAACACGTCCACCTTGGAAAGTTCGGTGTGGGATGGGATGACGTGCATGCCGTTGGCGGAGGTGTGCACCAGTTCGCGCAGGGGGCGGTTGTGATGGAACGCGGCCAACACCGTTTCGTCGCCAGATTTGGCAGTGACATTAGTGATGGAGCTGAATTGGGCTTGTGGGTCTAGATCGATGGCGTAGGTGGAGCGTCCACTACGCAAGAGGGCTGCGGCAAGGTTGAGCGCTGTGGTTGTTTTGCCGACGCCGCCTTTTTGATTGAATACAGCGATGATGCTCATGGTTCAGCGCAGCAACTCCTCGATCTTGCGGTTGGCGCCGTGCAGTTTCTTGAAGAGTGCGGTCAGCAAGGCTTTGTCGATGTAATTCTTGGCGTCACCTTTGATGCTATCGAGGCCGGCCTTTTTGAATTCAGCAACGACAAGGTGATTGTCTGCGGTGACGGTAGCGGAACGCTCCAAGGTCTCGTTGGCAAAGAAGACACCCTCGCCGATACATTCACCACTATGGATGACACCAACCGCTTTACCTCGGTAATAGGCGGTAGCTGTGCCAAACAGGATAACGAAGAACGAGGTCATGTCTTCGCCTTCGGTGGTCATCGCCTGACCTTGCGCGAAGGTCCTGATCTCGGCATGTTCTGAAATGGGGGTGAGCCACTCGCTGGGGATGGGGTCGAAGAAGGAGCACTTGCGCAGTTCGTTGAAACGATCCGACGAGGCTTCGTCGAGGCGTTGGGTGAAGCTGGCTAAGCTGGCTTGGATTGCATCGAGATCGTCCATCATCTACTCCCAATTTCAAACATGCGCGCAACTTACCACAAGCCGCAGTGTATGTGTTGTAGAGCGCGTTTCAGATAAACTCTAGCTATGGATATCAACACACAGTGGGACAGAGAGGCGCTTTTGAATGCGACTGCATTCGAACCTTTGCATCCCGTCATCGCTCGCATGAATCAAGGACATTTCCCGACGTTGCCGGAATGCAATGCGCTGTTACTGGCACATGAGCCGAGCATCAATGTCAATAACGGCACTGTGCTGACCTTTGTCCCACAGGACTACGGTAAGTTGGAATTCGAGGCGCAATACGAGCCGCGTTGTTATTTGAAGGGGGAAGTGCCGACCCGTGCGGACAACTGGCACGATCTGTTGAATGCACTGGTATGGCTGACCTTCCCTAAAGCCAAAGCGGCGATCAATGGACGGCACTACGCTGCATTGACTCAAGCGGCGTTGCCAGAAGGGTCGAGCGAGCGGGGCGCAGTGCGCGATGCCGTCACTTTACTGGATGAATCTGGCGTCATCGTTCCCTATGCGGACGATGACTTGGCTGAACTGCTGCGAGGGTTCCGTTGGAAGGAATTGTTTTGGCATCAGCGGGACAAACTCAATGCCAATATGGGTTTCTATATCTTCGGCCACGGACTATACGAAAAGGCGCTGAACCCCTATGTCGGCATGACCGGACAAGGCTTGCTGCTTCCTGTGGAGCAGGCCTTCTTTACTTGGTCGCTAGACCAGCGATTGGCGCATCTGGATGAGCAGTTAGCGGCGTATCTTTCGAATGCTGAGAATGCACGCAACACGCGAGAGCTTTCGCCTGTGCCCTTGTTAGGTATTCCGGGCTGGTGTGCGGATAACGAGATGGCTACGTATTACGACAACACGGACTATTTCCGCGCTGGCAGACAAAGTTCAGCGCAACGCAAACCACTCAACACCGCACCTTCCAGCGTCGC
>JAVBYP010000098.1 GCA_030823965.1 Sideroxydans sp. | reverse complement strand
GGAATGCACGCACACCTCGGTGGTGACACCGCACAGGTACAGTCGGCGGATGTCGCGTGTAGCTAGGATCTGCGCCAGATCGGTCTGATGGAATGCACCATAGCCGGGCTTGTCCACCACCGGCTCTCCTGCCTGCGGTCGCAACTCATCGACGAAATCATGTCCGTACTCGCCGCGTACTAGCAGACGACCTAGCGGGCCTTGGCTGCCGATCTCCGCACCGGCCTGACGGCTGCGCATAAGTTTGACCGGTGGACAATCGCTGAGGTCAGGGCGATGCCCCTCTCGTGTATGCACCACCAGCACGTCGTGGTGGCGCGCGTGATCGAGCAGGGTGCGGATGAATGGGATGGGGCGGCGCAGTGCGCTGACGTCCATGCCCGCAGTCGCGGCATAGCCGCCGGGATCGAGAAAATCCCGCTGCATGTCGATGACGATGAGGGCGTCAGACCGTTTGTCCATGGTCTGCCCCTATGGATTCAGTGCGTGCCTCGATGACTGCGGCAGAGAGGATCAGCGTGCCGCCGATCGCTTCGCGCCAAGATAGGTGTTCATCGCCGATCAGCACCGCCGAGATCACCCCAACTACTAACTCACCCAGCAACAGGATGGCTGCTCGGCCGGCATCTAATCGTGCGACGCCGTAGAACGTGACCAAGGTGCCCGGCAATATCCATAACAAACCGAACACCAGCATGAGGCTCACTTGATGGGTATCGGGAACCGGCAGCGGCGCTGCTCCAAACAAGAGGAAGCCAGATGCGATCAGCGCACACCCACCTATCATCGCTGTCGAACGAACCGAGTCGGTCAGATGATGGCCGACACGCACAGCCACATTGTTAAGGGCGAACGCCATGCCCGACGATAGCGCCAGCAAGTCGATCATGGAGAGAGGACTAGAGAACAGTTCTGGTCCACCCAAGGTCGCGGCCAATCCCAGTAACGCTAGCGCCAACGAGATGAGACGCATGCGGGTGAAATGCTCGCCGAGGAAGATACGCGCAGCCAGTATCGTCCATACCGGTGCGAGGAAGAACAACAGCATCACACGTACCACGCTACCTTCGGTGAGTGCGGTGACTAGGGAAGCGTTGGCCCAGCCGCCCATCAACATGATGATGGCCAACAACCCCAGCTGGTCACGCCACGCATCGAAGCTGCGCCAAGCGAACGGCAACAGGATGAGTGCAGCCACACCATAGGCGAACACCTGCACGATGCTGCCGGAAGCACCTATCCCATCCAAGGCTTTGAGCGGCCACCACAGCATGCCCCAGAACAATGCACCCACCAGAAGCGCGCTGATCGCTTTTCCCTCACGGGGCGGAATACTGGCGATCATCGTCATCTCACACGGCAGTCAGAAAAGAGACTGACACTGCACCGATGAAGCCGTCAGCCTTGCCGGCTGCGATATCGACCACACCGTAATCCTCTGACAGCACGCGCTTCACCCGATGCCGATGGAAGGGCAACAATAAATGTGACATCGGGATGACGGGGCCCTTGCTGTCACCGTACAACTTGTGATGCAACGCAGGCAGGCGATACCAAGGCACGGCCAGCTGTTCGTGGTGAGCGTTGTGATAGGGGAAATTCAACAGCAGCAGATTGAGTGCAGGCCAGCGCACGCTGACCAGATTGGAATAGGTGTTGGCCTGTTCGTAGGCTTTGTCGCGCAGCTTGTCATTAGGTACCTTATCACTCTCCAATATCTCATACGCATCGTAGGTATGTTGGAACGCATCGGCGAAACGCAGTACCGTGACCATGATGAGATAGGCGACCCCATACAACAGCAATGCTTGTATCGAGTAGTAAGCCAGCGCTGCGAACGCGACACCGCGCACCAGCAGGATCAGCGTCACACGCATGCGATCCGCGCGCCGTTCCTCACGCAAGAAAGGCAGAGCGATGACGAAGGCATGCATCAGCAATTCGATGGCGGGGAGGTAACACCATTCCAACAACAGCACTAGGCGTCGCAACGGTGATGGAAGAGATAGCACCAGCACCTTGGTGTCTAGGCTGATGACGTCGGCGCGATCGACATGATGGCGCACATGTTTGTGACGCAGATGCTCATAGCGCGCGTAGCAGCTGCCGGTGAGCCATGTCGTCAAAACGCCGCCCCATGTGTTTGACTCATGGCGAGCGAAGATCGTGTCGTGTGCAAATTCGTGGAAAAGATAGGCCGCGATGATGAGCGCATGTGCGAACCACAGGGTCGCAAGCAATGCCACAACAAGGCTAGCCGTTGCCATCAACCACAAGCCGATCACGTAGCCACTCAGGACATAGGTGAAAGCCAGCAGGTTAGGGATGACACCGTCGGTGTGACGGAAGATGCGCGAACGCATTGGAACTCCTTTGCTAGTTCGCTCTCCTGCACGTCATCGCACAGGAGAGCGTCGAACACTTACTTCAATACTGCCTTGATGAAACTGTCATCGATCGTAGTCGCGATACTGACTGGCTTCTTGATCTGACCGCTCTTCATCAGGATCTCGTTGATCACCTCACCACTCACGAAGTAAGACTTGGTGTCCTTACCTTGTTTGAACGGTGATGCCATCTCTTTGCGTGGGATGTTGTACACACCTTGCAATTGTTCCAGCACTTCCTTGCCCGACACGCCGATGGCCTTACCGATGATCTCGGACGCTTCTTTTGGATGAGACTTCATGTAGTCCAGACCTTCCAGATAGGCCTTGATGACAGCAGTGATCTCTTTACCGTTGCTCTTGATGTGCGCCTCATCGAACACCAACACGTCGGCGATCAGGCCGGGTGCTTCTTTCGAGGAATAGATCACGTGGAACTTCTTGCCGCCTTCCATCGCCAGGATCTGCGACACGTTAGGCTCATAGGTCGCACCTGCTGGTACTGCTTTAGATGCCATCGCAGATGGGATCGCTTCAGGCGTCATGTTGACTGGGCTGATGTCCTTGTCGCTCATGCCATTGATCTTGAGTGCGTAGGAGATCAAGAAATCGGAAGGGGACAAAGGTGCGTAGGCGACCTTCTTCCCTTTCAGGTCCTTGATCT
Source organism: Sideroxydans sp. (assembly GCA_030823965.1). Taxonomy (GTDB): domain Bacteria; phylum Pseudomonadota; class Gammaproteobacteria; order Burkholderiales; family Gallionellaceae; genus Sideroxyarcus. The sequence continues at coordinate 2,775 of JAVBYP010000098.1, read as the reverse complement.
TCTTGATGGACATGTCAGCCAGTACCGCGTCACCACCATTGGAATAATCGATGGGCATCACCACCTTGAACACCTGACCTTGAGCGGCAGCACCGATCACTTGGTCAAAGGTCATCAATGCGCCATCTACTGATTTACTGGCGACAGCCGACGGCAACATGGCTGGGTCAGAGAAGGTCTGTAGTGTCACATCGATGCCCTGTTTCTTGTACATGTCCATGCCCGCAGCCACATAGAACGGCGAGTAACCGATCCAAGTGGTCAGCGCGAGCTTGACTGGGGTCGCAGCGTTCACTGCCGTTGAAGCTGCCACCAATGCGATGGCCGCGATAAGTTTCTTGATTTGCATTTGAGTGCTCCTTACTTAGGTTGATGAATGAATGAACTGAATAAAAAACGACTACGACACTTCAAAGTTAGCAGGTTTCATGCCATACACACCTCCCTGCTATCGCGCGTATCCAATGGCTTGGACACGGCAGAAGCGAAGGCTGATGCACCTGATTCGGGCATGAGTCGTATGTCATGCACGGATATGTTTGTTATTTGAGGATCGAATGTCGTCATCTGTGTCCTCTCAGAATTTGCACAGATGACAAACCGTCATGCCAATTTTGAAAATGGGCCTTTTGCGTCGTGCCCATCCACGCATTGATCTCCCACAGATCGGCTACTGGTTGTCGTGTGAACGGGAGCGTGTGCAGATAACCATCAGGGCCGAATTCCGGCGTCATGGTGGTGATGGCATATCCTGCGGCACGTTGTGCACTCCAGATCGCTTCCCAATAACGTTGATGTGAGTCCAGCGCACTTGCGAATTCGGGGGCGGCGGGATGGGGCACCTGTGGTCCTTGGTCATAACCGACACGTGCATGGATGTGGTGCGCATGTTTCGCCACTTCGAGCACCGCATCCCAATCGTCATCCAGTTGCCGTTCTAGCACCACTACCCAATGACTGAAGTCACACGTGAGTCGCAGTTCGGGTAAGCGTTCGAGGATCGCAAGCGTGATCCACGGATTGAACAGCGAGCGACTGCGGTGCGTCTCGAAACTACAAGTGATATCCATGCGCGCGGCGATCTCCTGTGACTCGCCGAAGAAACGCACACTCTGCTCCAACGACCACGCATCACAACCGCCGATGATGGTCACCTGTTGCGGCTGCAACGACTGCCCTAGTTGCAACTGACGTTCCACATCGGCGATGTGTTGTTCCACCGTGTCGTGCCGACGCGGCACATAGTTACCCGCCGTCACGATCTCTTGGATATAGCGCAAACCACGCGACTGCAGTGCCAAGAGCAATTCATCGTGTGGCAGCCTATCGGCATTACCTTCCAACCCGATGCAGCCAGCAGCCACAGCCTGATCCGCCGCGTCTGCCAACGTGCTCGTATGCCCCCACAAGGTCTTGAACAGTTGCAATTGCATCACGCTGTCCTGCTTGCGAGATAAGCGCGCCAGCCACCGAAGTGCGTGATGTCTTCAGCCTCTGCTACTGCATATCTTTCACACACGAAGCCCTGCACCTTGTCGCCATTCGCCAAGGTGATGACCCCGATACCGAGCGGCGCGGGAATACCTGCAACGAATGAACCGAACTCACGCGCAGCCATCTCCCACACCTCGATCTCAATGGCGCTACCGGTCTCACCTTTTTCCACACGCACCATGCCTGGGCGATAAGGTGGGCCACCGGGCAGCGCATACAGTTTGTAATCGGCTGAACTCTGGGTGCTGGCGACCCGGTGCGCGCCGCGCGATGTGAGTTGATGATTGAGCGGCAAACCTTCGAGGTGTGCACCGCACACCGCGACACGGATCCTGCCTGCTGCTAATTTTTGTTGATCCGCCTCTGCTGCGCTGTTGAGCAACTTCTCCGCCAGATGCAGCAGCGGGATATCTTGATGCGCAGGTGCGACGAGCGTGATGCCGAAGGGCAGACCGTTACTCTGAAATCCGGCCGGCACCGCGATGGCCGCGCAATCCAACAGATTCATGAAGTTGGTGTAGTAACCGAGGTTCGCATTCAGCTTGATCGGGTCGGCCTCCATCTCGGTGATGCGATAGATGGTTCCGGCGGTCGGTGTGAGCAGGCAGTCGATCTTTTCCCAGACCAATGCGGCTTCTTTGCGCAGGGCTTCCAGTTTGTACATGCCGTCGAAGGTGTCGGCTGCCGAGAACTTCTTGGCACCTGCGATGATCTCGCGCACCACCGGATGGATAGTCTCCTGCTTGGTCTCAAAGAAGTCGCGGATAGCCGCATAACGTTCGGCCACCCATGGACCTTCGTACAACAGGCGCGCCGATTTCAGGAAAGGTAGGAAATCGATCTCCACCTTCTGCCCGCCGAGCGCTTCCATTGCCATGACTTTCTTCTGGAACAATGCCGCCGCATCCTGATTGCCAAAGAACTGTAGTTGGTCGGCGCGCGGCACACCAAAACGAAAATGTGTGGCACTGCCAAAATCGAATCCATGCGTGAGTGCCTGACGCGAATATGCATCCTGCTCATCCAAGGCTGTCGCGACAGACATCACAGTGGACGCATCTGCCGTGTTCAACGTGAAGATGGACACACAATCCAGCGAGCGACAGGCGGGTACCACACCGCGTGTGGAGAGCCAACCACGCGTCGGTTTCACGCCGACCAGATCATTGAAGGCTGCTGGCACACGGCCCGAGCCGGCAGTATCCGTACCCAGACTGAAACTGACCAAACCCAAAGCGACTGCGACCGCAGAGCCGGAACTGGAACCGCCAGAGATATATT
>JAVBYP010000267.1 GCA_030823965.1 Sideroxydans sp. | reverse complement strand
GCTGCGGAGGGCGATTGTTTCATCGTTGCGCTCAATGCATCTTGCAGCGCATGGAACACGAACTGGTGGATGCCTTGGCTCTCGCGGAAGCGCACTTCACTCTTGGCGGGATGTACGTTCACATCCACCAACTCCGGCGGCATCTCAAGGAACAGCACGAAGGCTGGGTGACGCTGGTGATGCAAGATGTCTTGGTAGGCCTGACGCACGGCGTGCATCAGCACTTTGTCGCGAACGAAGCGGCCATTGATGAAGAAATATTGTTCGTCACGGGTGGAGCGGGAATAAGCGGGCAGGGCGGCGATGCCGTACAGGTGCAAGTTGGCGATCTGGCGTTCGACGACGACGGCGTGCTGACCGAACTCTGCTCCCAAAATGGCCGTGATGCGTTGCGCCAAATCATGCTTGGGCAGTTGCCAAGCGGTGCGCCCGTTGTGCTGCAAGGAGAGCGCCACATCGGGCCGCGACAAGGCGATGCGTTTGAACGTCTCTTCGCACCATGCGTATTCGGTGTTCTCACTCTTCAGGAATTTGCGCCGTGCGGGGGTGTTGAAATACAACTCACGCATCTCGATGCTGGTGCCGTGCGCATGGGCGGCGGGTACGGCATCGCTTTGCGTGCCATCCATCGCGTCGATCTTCCATGCGTGTGCCGCATCCGCTGTGCGGCTGGTGAGGCTGACTTGTGCCACCGCCGCCATGCTCGCCAAGGCCTCGCCACGGAATCCCATGCTGGCGACGCGCTGTAAGTCGTCGAGCGAGGTGATCTTGCTGGTGGCGTGGCGCATCATCGCTAAAGGTAATTGCGCGTGGGCGATACCCCCGCCGTTGTCACGCACGCGCAGCAACTTGATGCCGCCGTTCTCCAAGGTCACCGCGATGTCCGTCGCGCCCGCATCCAGACTGTTCTCCAGCAGCTCTTTGAGGGCGGAAGCAGGTCGTTCGATGACTTCGCCAGCGGCGATCTGGTTGATGAGGAGGTCGGGGAGGAGTTGGATGGAAGGCATGCGCGGATTATAGCGGATGAGTTCGCAACGCTTGCTCCCGACGCACTTTGCCTGCCTCCTGAAAATCCCTCGAATCCGATTTTGCGATGGTGGTGCGGCGAAAGGTGCGACATTTTGCCGCGCGACATCATGTCGCATTCCCAGACGTTTCCTACGGTCTTAGCATGCGCCCCGTTTTGAATCTTGAACGTAAGGGGAGTGTATGAATAAGAAGTTCGTTGCGATGAGCGCCATGTCGCTCGTGTTGTCTGTGTCCATTTCTAATCCAGTGCTCGCTGAAGATGCGACACCGATCGTACCGACAAGTGATGTTCCTCAAGTTGCCCCCGTGACACCCGATGCACCTTCGATGGTGGAGGTGGGTAATGGCGGCGTGACGAAGAAGATGTTGGGTGAAGTCACTGTCACTTCCACCACCATTGATGATCGTTTCGCATCCAAGCGCGGTGAGGCGAGCAACATCAGCAACATCAGCGGTAGAAAAGTGGATGAAGAGCACGGCAAGAACATCGTGGACGTGCTTGAATCGATTCCTGGTGTGACTGCTGAAGTACAGAGCGGTGACTCCGTGAAAATCATGCTGCGCGGCGTGGAGGCACAACGTTACATGGGTGAGAAACCCGGCGTGGCAATCGTGATCGACGGTGTGCCTGTGTTGGAACGTACTGGTCGCGTGAACATCGACCTCGACAACATCGACTCCATCAAAGTCATCAAAGGTGGCGCGTCCTATCTGTTCGGTGAGGATGCATTGTCGGGCGCGGTCATCATTACCACCAAGCGCGGCGCCAAGATGGCGGGGTATACCGTGAGTGCCGAAACAGGCAGCTTCGGTTATCGCAAAGGCTTGGCACGGGCAGGATTCACGCAAGGTGATTTCGTGGGTCATATCCAAGCCAGCAAAGCTTTCGCGGATGACTTCTACGACCAAGGTGCCTATTCCCGCCAATACGTGGATGGCAAGCTGCAATATCTGATCGATGAGACGAGTGACCTCACGTTCGGTTTTGAGAATTCGCAACGCGCCAAGGATAGTCACGGCACTGTGCGTGGTGTGACGCAAGCGCTGACCGATCCGCGCAGTGCATCGCCGACTGCAGGCAAGGACTTCGCGCGCAAATATGACATCGAACTGAATAAGCTGAACCTGGCATATGCCAAAGACTTCGATGCGGGCGCGAACCTGTTGGTGAACACCTATCTGTTCAAGGATCACACCTACGGCTGGCAGAACCCAAGAGGGTTCCTGCGTGATAGCGCGGGCAATCTGCTACCCGCAAACGATATGAGTACGATGCGTGATGCCTACGTCAGTGGTGCGGACACTCAGCAGGTACAAAAAGGACTGAAAGCTGAGTTGCGCCAAGGTGGCGAGCACATCGGATTGATGGGCGGACTCGATCTACAGCGGTTTGAAGACAGAGCGTTGACCAAGAACCTCGTCACTTATTCGTCACGTAACACAGCAGTCGGGGTGAGTAATCCACTCAATCTGGCCGGTGCGATCACTGCCGACAATTTGATGACATCCGATACACGAGCGATGTATGGCGAATTCAAATGGCAGTTTGCCGAAGCATGGACCGCCACGGCCAATGCGCGCTACGACTCCATCTTGATGGGCTATTCCAGCAACATCGCTTTGACTCCGGCGCAGGTGGCAGAGGGCAGAACCACGGCGGGCAATAAGACTTTCAATGTGTGGTCGGAACGTCTTGGTTTGAATCATGCGCTCTCGCAAGATCGCGAGGTCTATTCCAACGTCTCCACCGGTTTCCGTGTGCCGACCATCGGCCAGTTGTTTGGTGGAACGGTCTCACCTACCGGCAACGTGGCAGCCAACCCGAATCTGGTGCCGGAACACGCGATGAACTATGAAGTCGGCGTCCGAGGCAGAAGCGAGATGCTCGGAATGGAATTGGATACGGATGTCGCGGTGTTCCAACTGGATCGCAAGGATTTCATCCTGAATACGGGCGGGCAATATCAAACCACGCCGGGTGCGACGCTGACCAATCAACTTGAGCAATATCAGAACATCGGCGGTGTGCGCAATCGCGGTCTGGAGTTGGGGGTGAAGACCGATGCGCGTGAGACCTGGTCGGGTGATCTGGCTTACACCTATCTGCAGGCGGTCTTCACGCGTAACGACAAGTATGTGATGGCGATGAAGCCGAATACACCAGCGGCCTATACCGACACATATAACAACACAGGCAATACCGTGCCACGTTCGCCTGCGCACAAACTCAACCTGACCACGCGTTACCGTGCGACGTCTGAACTCACTTTCACAGGGGAGATGAACGCGCAATCGGGCAGTTATGCGGATGAAGTGAACGTGGTGTGGGTCGGTGGACGCACGGTGTTCAATCTCATGGCGAACTATGAGGTGAAGACGGAGAGCAACTTCAAATGGTCGGCCTTCGCGCGTCTGGATAACGCCTTCGATCGTTACTACTACTCCACCATCCGCGGTTCGTCAGATAGCAATGGCGATGGTGTCTATAACGCAGAGGACCCTTCCATCACGGTGAATCCGGGGCGTGTGTGGACGCTGGGTGTCACAGCCAAATTCTAAGGAGGCATCTATGAAAACGAACTCGATTTGGATGGCGATCTTGGCGGCTTCGATCTCTGTCGCTCAGGCGGACGAACATCCCATGGCGGCTTCCGCTGTGATGCCGACAGGTCACGATCACACCGCGATGATGGGCAGGCCGATGGCATGGACGGAGTTGCCCATCTTGAAAACTAAGATGAGTGGCAAGACTCGCGAAACGACGGTCATCAGCATCGCCCCGCAGAACATCGTGGTGGCGAACATCGATGCTTGGTCTAACAACCTCAAGGATGCGAATGCGCATCGCCAGTTGGTCATGGAAATGGCGGGCGCAAAATTGGATAAGCCCGCTACGGGCGGTTTCCAGATGTTGACTGCACGTGAGGAGCAAACTGATTTCGTGCGTGTCGCCTCGACGGTGTATTACTTCGGCGAACGCGGTGCGAAGAATCCGACAGCGATGTTCATGCAACAGAAGAACGAGTTGGAGATCATCCCGCAACCTTATCCACGCGAACATTCCCGTTACCGTGCCGACGAGGATTGGAAGTTCCTCGTACGTTTCAAAGGCCAGCCTTTGGTAAATCAAAAGGTGAACTTTGAGACATCGAATGGCAGCAAGGTCGAGACGCTGACAGATGCGGCAGGTGTGCTCACTCTGCATATCCCCGATGACTTCAAGCCAGTAGAGGAAAAGAAAGAGGGGGCTAGCCACGACCATGGTATGCGTCGCGGTGCTGACCTTGTGCTGGCGACTGAATATGCCGATGGCGGCAAGACCTATCTGACGGCTTTCAACAGTACTTACGGCGCAGATGCTTACGACAAACGCAATCTGGCGATGGGGTTTGGATTCGCATTGTTGGGAATGGTAGGTGCTGCTCCGCTACTGCGTCAGAAAAAGACAGAGAAGAAGGTTGATACGGCCACCGATAAGAAAGAGGAGGTGTGACATGTTGAAGAGCCTATTCCCGACCTTGGGTCGTTTTCGCTTCACTGTGCAGATCATCATGCTGTTCGTCACTGTCTATGGCGGTGCGTTGTTGGGTAGCTATACGGTGGATCGTGTCTCGCAAGCCTTGCCTTCATTGTCCTGTGCATTCGACAAGATGACGGGTGACCACTGCATCCTCATCGTGAATCAACATCAGTTGCATCACCGTGTGGGTGAGGCGCTGGCGAATGCCAAGGACATCACCTTGAAGGTGTTCATCCCGACCTTGATGTCGGTCGGCATCTTCTTCATGTTCTTCTTCTTTTTGAACAAGGCGTTCTGCGGCTGGGTGTGTCCTTTGGGTACGGTGCAGGAGTTGCTCAGAAAGATCGGCCTCTTCTTCAAGCGTCCGCTCCATCAATTCGAGCCAAGTAATGTGGGGCGCGTGCGTCCTGTGAAATGGCTGATGCTGTTGGTGCTGGTACTTGGTTTGCCGCTGCTGGCTGGGATGGGCGTGGCATCCAACGAGTTGGGCGATCCGTTCTGCCAAGTGTGTCCTTCGCGTGTCGTCACCACGCTGTTGACGGCGGACACCGAGCAGATCGCCGTGCGTACAGGGACGAACATCAATTTTTTCTTGGGTGCATTGGGCAATGCGATGTTCGGTTTCATGATCATCGCGGCACTCGCAGTACGCCAACCGTTCTGCCGCATCTGCCCGCTGTTGTCTTGGAATGCGCTTTTCCAAAAACTATCGCCCATGAAGTTGGTGAAGGTGGATTCGCACGAGAAGTGTGAGAAGTGCGGTGTGTGTGAGAAAGCATGCCCCATGGACATCCACGAAATCGGTACCGAGTTCGGCAAAAAAGCATTCCACGAAGATTGCACCTTGTGTGGACGCTGTGCCGAGTATTGCCCGGACGATGGTGTGATCCAGATCAAATTCTTCGGTATCCCGTTGTTCAAGTCTTCACGTGATTACTACAAGGCGCGTGTGAAGCATGAGTCGCCCGAAGGCACGAAAAAGAAACGCGTGATCCCTATCCTGCCGAAAGCCACGCCTAACAATGGATGATCTTCTCAATCCAGCATTGATCCCACAACAGACCACACTGTTCACCGTGTGGTTGCTGGGCGCTTCATTGGGGCTGACTGCGTGTACGGCGACTTGTCTGCCTTTCATGGGCACTTGGGTGTTGGGGCGTGGCGGCACTCAGATGCAGGCGTTGCGTGACACCGGGTTGTTCGTCGCGGGGCGTATCTTGGCTTACACGATGTTGGGTGCGATCGCAGCGGCTGCGGGTGCATGGCTGTCGCAAGTGATGCGAGG
>JAVBYP010000199.1 GCA_030823965.1 Sideroxydans sp. | reverse complement strand
CTTCTCATCTTCTGTGTAGCTAGAAACGAAGATGACTTCCATACGGTCAAGCAAGGGTGCCGGTATGTTCATGCTGTTAGACGTAGCAACGAACATCACATCTGACAGGTCATATTCGACTTCGACATAGTGATCGACAAAGGTGTTGTTCTGTTCTGGATCAAGCACCTCCAACAAAGCAGAAGAAGGGTCGCCTCGGAAGTCCTGCCCCATCTTGTCCACTTCGTCCAACAGGAACAACGGGTTCTTCACACCGACCTTGCTCATATTCTGCAAGATCTTGCCGGGCATAGAACCGATGTAGGTACGACGGTGGCCGCGAATCTCGGATTCGTCACGCACACCACCCAACGACATACGCACGAACTTACGGTTGGTAGCGCGCGCGATCGACTGCCCTAACGAGGTCTTACCAACGCCAGGAGGACCAACCAAGCACAAGATAGGCGCCTTCATCTTTTCGACGCGCTGCTGCACGGCCAGATATTCGACGATGCGTTCTTTGACCTTTTCTAGGCCGTAGTGATCCGCTTCCAAGATATCTTCTGCATGTTTAAGTTGGGTGTCGATCTTGGTCTTCTTCTTCCAAGGCAATCCGACGAGGATGTCGATGTAGTTACGTACCACAGTCGCTTCAGCCGACATCGGTGACATCAAGCGCAGCTTCTTCAATTCAGCTTCAGCCTTGGCGCGCGCATCCTTAGGCATATGCGCTGCTTTGATCTTTTTCTCGATCTCTTCGATATCCGCGCCGTCTTCGCCCTCGCCTAGTTCCTTTTGTATGGCTTTGACTTGCTCGTTCAAGTAATACTCGCGTTGACTCTTTTCCATCTGACGTTTCACGCGTCCACGGATACGCTTCTCTACCTGCATGATGTCTAATTCGGCTTCGAGCAGACCGAGTAGATGTTCGAGGCGCAGACGCACATCGAATATCTCCAGCACTTCCTGCTTCTGTTCCAACTTGAGCGGCAAATGAGCGGCGATGGTATCGGCTAAGCGCCCCGCATCGTCGATACCTGCGAGGGATGTCAAGATCTCAGGCGGGATCTTCTTGTTCAGTTTGACGTATTGATCGAACTGGCTGATGAGTGCACGGCGCATCGCCTCTGCCTCATTACCGATGTTCTCGTCCGCGGGTACGGGCAAAATCTCCGCATCCAGATGAGATTTGTCATCGAATATCTTCAATACCTTGGCGCGCTGTGTACCCTCAACCAACACCTTCACGGTGCCATCTGGCAGCTTGAGCATCTGCAGGATGTTGGCGATGCTGCCGATACGATAGATGTCTTCTGTGGCCGGTTCGTCTTTGGCAGCGGATTTCTGCGCGACCAGAACGATGCTCTTGCCAGCTTCCATAGCGGCTTCAAGTGCTTTGATGGATTTGGCACGCCCCACGAACAGTGGGATGACCATGTGCGGGAACACCACCACGTCGCGCAACGGCAACAACGGGTACAAGTCCACATTGGTAGGGATGGGATCGAATTCAGACATGGCGGTTACTCTCAGTTAGGTTAAGAGCGAGATGGGGACATGGATCAGGAATTCAAGTCCCCGCTGCCCAATGGGTCTCAAGCGACCTTGGGTTCATCCGCATAAATAACGATGGGTTTGATATCTCCCGCACCGTTCTCATCCAGCACGACCTTGCTCACGTTGGTTTCTGAGGGCAGGTCGAACATGGTGTCCAGCAACGCTTGCTCCAATATCGAGCGCAGACCACGCGCACCAGTCTTGCGTGCAAGCGCTTTCTTTGCGATGGCGTTCAACACACCTTCACGGAACTCAAGTTCCACACCTTCCAGCGAGAACAGCTTCTGATATTGCTTGGTCAGTGCGTTCTTAGGCTCCGACAATATCTGGATCAGTGCTGCTTCATCCAGACCTTCCAATGTCGCGACCACAGGCAAACGACCTACGAACTCAGGGATCAAACCGAATTTGATCAGATCCTCTGGCTCAACACCGTGCAACACCGTACCGATATCTTTGTCGTCCTTACGTTTGGCCAGGTTCGCCGAGAAACCGATGCCGACTTTCTCTGAGCGATTGAGGATGACCTTCTCCAAACCATCGAAAGCACCGCCGCAGATGAATAGGATATTGGTCGTATCCACTTGCAGGAACTCCGTGTTCGGATGTTTGCGTCCCCCTTGAGGTGGAATAGATGCCTTCGTACCCTCGATGAGCTTGAGCAATGCTTGCTGTACACCTTCACCCGACACGTCACGCGTGATGGATGGGTTGTCCGACTTGCGCGAGATCTTGTCGATCTCGTCGATGTAGACGATACCGCGCTGCGCTTTCTCCACATCGTATTCGCATGCCTGCAATAGCTTCTGGATGATGTTCTCGACGTCCTCCCCCACATAGCCCGCTTCTGTCAGGGTGGTCGCATCTGCCATCACGAACGGCACGTTCAGTAATCTTGCCAGTGTCTGCGCCAGCAATGTCTTACCGGAACCGGTCGGCCCGACCAAGAGGATGTTGCTCTTGGCCAATTCGACGCCATCATCGTTCTTGTATTTCAGACGCTTGTAGTGGTTATACACCGCAACCGACAGGATCTTCTTAGCCTGACGCTGGCCGATCACATACTCGTCCAAGCGCTCGCAGATCTCATGCGGTACTGGGAGGTCATTCTTATCTGACTTCTCAGCGCCGATCGTGCTCTGCGCTTCTTCTTTGATGATGTCGTTACACAAGGCGATGCATTCGTCACACACGAACACCGACGGCCCTGCGATCAGCTTGCGTACCTCGTGCTGGCTCTTGCCGCAGAACGAGCAATACAACAGCTTGTCACCCTTGTTTTTATCCGTTGTCATCATCACCTCCGCCTTAATCAATAGGCAGCTTCAAAATTAAGCCCGCTTATCCAACACTTGGTCGATCAAGCCATACTCCAATGCTGCCTGCGCTGGTAGGAAGTTATCGCGTTCACTATCGCGCGCGATCTCTTCTACCGTACGACCCGTATGGTGCGCCATCAATTTGTACAATTGCTCACGCAGACTCAAGATGTATTTGGCATGGATCTCGATATCCGTCGCCTGACCTTGGAAACCACCGAGTGGCTGATGGATCATCACGGTCGAGTTAGGCAAAGCGAATCGTTTTCCCTTGGCACCTGCTTGCAACAGGAACGCGCCCATGGAAGCCGCCATACCGATACACAAGGTCGACACCTGAGGCTTGATGAACTGCATGGTGTCGTAGATCGCCATGCCAGCCGAGATGGAGCCCCCTGGTGAATTGATGTACAGGTGGATGTCCTTCTCAGGATTCTCCGATTCCAAGAACAACAACTGCGCAACTACCAGATTCGCCACGTGATCATTGATCGGGCCGACCAAGAATATGACGCGCTCTTTCAGCAGGCGAGAAAAGATGTCGTAAGCACGTTCGCCGCGACCACTGGTCTCGACCACCATCGGAACGAGTCCAGAATCCTGAGGTTCTATCATCTTGTTTGTCGCGTCGAACAGCATGCTCACTCTCCCATCAAATCGTTCAGTGCCACGGCTTGGTCAGTCACTTTCGCGCCCGCCATCACCCATGCCACCACGTTGTCTTCCAACACCAAGTTCTCAACTTCACGCATACGTGAAGGATCGGCACGATACCAAGACCTGACTTCTTCAGGACGCTCGAAGCTCAACGCATACTCTTCGATCAAAGCAGTCACTTGGTCAGGTTTTGCGCTCAACTCATTCTTCTTCACCAACTCGGCCAAGATCAAACCCAGTTTGACGCGCTTGGTAGCACGCTCAGCGAACATATCGATCGGCAGCTTCATCCCCTTAGGGATCTTCATGCCACGCTGCCCCATGTCTTGCAGCGTCTGCTCCATCAAGCGTTCAGACTCGCTATCCAGCAAAGCCTTTGGCACTTCCAATTGAGCCACCTTCAACAACACTTCCATCGCGCTGTCTTTGTTGCGCACTTTCACGCGACGTTGCGCTTCACGACCGATGTTGTCACGTATCTCTTGCTTCAGCTTCTCGACATCACCCTCTGCGACACCCATCGCCTTGGCGAACTCGGCATCTACTTCCGGCAGAACGGGCTCTTCCACGCTGTGTGCAGTGATGGTGAAAGTCACTTGCTTCCCTGCGACGTCCTTGCCGTGATAATCATCAGGGAAAGTCATGTCGAATGATTTCGTCTCGCCCGCCTTCATACCAACGACGGCGGCTTCGAACTCAGGCAACATGCGCCCAGCTCCTGGCACCACGGTGAAGTCTTTGGCTTCTCCGCCTTCGAATTTCACGCCATTCAGCGTACCGACGAAGTCGATCTTGACTTGGTCATCCTTCTGCGCGGCACGGTCAGCCTTCTTGAAGACAGCGCGCTGTTTACGCAGGGTAGCGATAGTCGCATCGACATCAGCCTCGCTCAATGCGAAGGTGGTGCGCGTCACGCTCTCGCCACCGATGTTGCCGATAGTCACTTCTGGATAAACTTCGAATGTCGCACTGAATTCGATCTCAGGCGCATTCAAGTCGGCCGTTTTGATCTCGAATTGAGGATAGCCCGCCACTTGCAACTTGTTAGCGATAGCCGCTTCGGCAAAAGAACGTTGCAAACTGTCGCCCAACACTTCTTGCTGTACGGAAGGACCGTATTGTTGCTCCAACACCTTGAATGGGACTTTGCCCGGACGGAAGCCGTGCACTTTGGCCGTACGGCCCAATCGCTTCAAGCGATTCTCGACTTCACCACGAATGACCTGTTGTGGGATGGATGCGTTCAAACGACGTTGCAATCCGCCTAGGGTTTCTACGTTAGACATACTGATACTTCCTTCGATTAGAGAGACTTTGGGAACAAAAACACGTGCCGAATGATACATGAAAGCGGGCGGAATGACCCGCCCGCCTGCTTACTCCTGATGCGCTTTGACTTGTGGCAGGTGCCACACATCGCGGTTGTAGTCCATGATGGTGCGATCACTGGAGAACTTGCCGCTGGTCGCCGTATTGATGATGCTCATACGCGTCCAATTCTCTTCGTCCTGGTATGCCACATCCACACGCTTTTGTGCATCCACGTAGCTGCGGAAGTCCGCCAGTGTCAGCCACGGGTCGTGCGGATTGAGGATGGAATGCAGGATAGGCTCGAACAAGCCCGGCTCGAACAGGTTGAAATGGTTGCTCTTCAGCAACTGGATGACGCGCTTCAAATCCTCATCCGCATTCACGATGGCGGTCGGATCATAATGGCCGCGAGTCGCCTCGACCTGCTCGGCAGTCAAGCCGAACAAGAAGAAGTTGTCATCGCCCGCCTCTTCACGAATCTCGATGTTAGCGCCATCCAATGTACCGATGGTCAGCGCACCGTTCATCATGAACTTCATGTTGCCCGTACCGGAAGCCTCTTTACCTGCAGTCGATATCTGCTCGGACAGATCTGCAGCAGGTGAGATGATCTCCATCGCAGTCACACGATAGTCTGGCAAGAACACTAGTTGCAACAAACCTTTGGTATCTGGATCTTGATTGATGATCTCCGCCACGGCCGTCACCAGACGGATGGTGCGTTTCGCCATCACATAACCTGGGGCAGCCTTGCCACCAATAAGCACACAACGAGGCGTCCAATTTTGGGTGTCACCACGTTTGATGCGGTCATACAGATGGATGACATGCAAAACGTTGAGCAACTGGCGCTTGTATTCGTGGATGCGCTTCACTTGCACATCGAACATGGCATTGGTGTCGAACTTCACGCCGCAATCACGCTCGACCAGTGCCGCCAAGCGCTCCTTGTTACCCAATTTGATGGCGCGCCACTTGGCACGGAACGCCTTGTTATCGGCGAACTTAGTCAGCCCACTCAGTTTGGATAGGTCTGTGCGCCATTCATCAC
>JAVBYP010000272.1 GCA_030823965.1 Sideroxydans sp. | reverse complement strand
TGCCACACTGGAACGCATCGTTCAGACGGCTATGCAAAAAGACCCCGCCAAGCGTTTTGCGACATGGCGCGACTTCGGCAATGCACTCGCGGCAGTCGGCCATTTCGAGAAGAGCGACCTTGAGGTCAACGAGACTGAGAAGTTCGCCGCGCTTCGCAAGATGCAGTTCTTCGAGGATTTCGCCGACATCGAGCTGTGGGAGATCCTGCGCATCAGCGAATGGCAAAAACAACCTGAGAAGACCGTCCTCATGCGCGAGAACGAGATGGGCGACGAGTTCTACATGATCATTGACGGCAGCGTCAGCGTCACCCGTGGTTCGCGCTTGCTCATCGCACTGCGCAAAGGCGATTGCTGCGGCGAGATGGCTTACATCCGTGGCCGCCGCATGCCGCGCTCCGCTACCGTCACCGCCAACACCGACATCACCGTGATGAAGATAGACCCGCATCAACTCAACCAACTATCGGAACAGTGTCAATCGCACTTCAACCAGTCCTTCATGTTCGTTCTGGCCGAGCGCCTACGCATGTCAGATGATCGAGTTTCGAAACTTATCAGCTAGAATCCGCCGCCCTATTTATTCTGGAGATTTCGCAACATGACAACCAAGACCATCATCAGCACGCCCGATGCACCCGCCGCTATCGGCACATACTCGCAAGCCGTGCGCGTGGACGACACCGTCTACCTTTCCGGCCAGATCGGCCTCGACCCTGACACCATGACCTTGGTAGATGGCATCGAAGCGCAAGTGAATCGTGTGTTCAAAAATCTGCGTGCGGTCGCCGACGCATCGGGTGGCAGTTTGGATGACGTAGTGAAACTCAACATCTATCTCACCGACTTGGGACATTTCGCAAAAGTGAACGAGATCATGGCGACCTACTTCAGCCAGCCCTATCCCGCCCGCGCCGCTGTAGGTGTGGCCACACTGCCGCGCGGTGCATTGGTCGAAGCGGATGGCGTGCTCATCCTGCAGTTCTGATTCGCCCTCAAATAGCAGTAACGAACCGGCCTCCCCATGACGCAACCGCAGAACATCGGTAAGTATTCCATCGTCAAGAAACTCGGCCAAGGTGCGACCAGCACCGTGTATCTCGGCTTCGACACCTTTGCCAAACGCGAAGTGGCGATCAAGGTATTGAAGCAAGAGATATTGAACGATCCAAAATTCGGCAAGATCTATCAACGCCAACTGGACAACGAGGCTTCGCTGGTCGGCAAACTGTCGCACCCACACATCGTGGCTATCTACGACGCCCTCATCGGCGACGACGAGAGCCACATCGTGATGGAGTATGTGAACGGCGGCACCTTAGAGAGACATGCTGAAC
Organism: Sideroxydans sp.; assembly: GCA_030823965.1. Taxonomy (GTDB): domain Bacteria; phylum Pseudomonadota; class Gammaproteobacteria; order Burkholderiales; family Gallionellaceae; genus Sideroxyarcus. The sequence goes on along the minus strand of JAVBYP010000272.1, from coordinate 4,550 downwards.
CCGATGACCTGCTACCCATCGACCGCGTGGTGGAATACATGTTCAAGTGCTGCCGCGCATTGAACTACGCGCAATTCAACGGCGTCATCCACCGCGACATCAAGCCGGCAAACATGCTGTTGACCGCAGAGGGTGACATCAAGATCTCCGACATGGGTGCGGCACTGATACTGAATCTGGAACAGACACAAGTGAGCAATCTCGGCTCACCCAGCTACATGTCTCCCGAACAGATACGCGCCGAGACACTGACACACCAGACCGACATCTACTCACTCGGCGTAGTCATGTACCGCCTGCTAACTGGCCACGCACCCTATACCGCGCAAAGTCTCGCCAGTCTGTGCCATCAGATATTGAACTCGACCCCGCCCACGCTACGTTCCCATCGCGAGAGCATCCCGCCGGAGCTGGAGCGCGTGGTGTTGCGTGCCATGCACAAAGAGAAATCGCAACGCTATGCGAATTGGAAAGACTTCGGCAGCGACCTCGCCGCACTCGGCCGTTTCGAGCAGACCGATGTAGAGACCAACCAGACCGAGAAATTCAGCACCCTGCGCGAGATGACCCTGTTCAAAGATTTCACCGATACCGAACTGTGGGAGATATTACGCGTCGGCAGCTGGCAGAAACAGCCTGTGCAGACCGTGATGATGCGTGAAGACGAGATGGGCGACGATTTCTACATCATGATCGAAGGCAGCGTGAACGTCACCAAAGGCGGCAAGCTGCTCAACCTCATCAGCCGCGACGATTGCTTCGGCGAGATGTCCTACATCAGCGGCAGGGTCGTACCGCGTTCCGCCACCGTCACCGCCAGCACCGAAGTCACCGTGCTGCGCATCGCCCCCAAACTGCTAGCCCAACTCTCCGACCACTGCCAACTGCATTTCAACCAAGCCTTCCTGCGCGTGATGGCAGACCGCTTGCGTATGGCGGACACCCGCTTCGCTAAGTTGGCGAACTAGACGCTGGCTGCATTGGCTACACCTTCCAAAATCTCTCCCACGACGCTGGCGAAACTCGCCAAGCTCGGCATCCATCATCGTGCCGATCTGTTGCTGCATCTGCCGCTGCGCTACGAGGACGAGACACAGATCACGCCCATCGCCGATGCGCAACCGGGGATGACGGTACAGGTGCAAGGCGTGATCACGCACAGCGAGGTGATGTTCCGCCCGCGTCGTAGCTTGGTGTGTCGCCTGATGGAAGGTCATGAGGAACTCACCTTACGCTTCCTCAATTTTTATCCCAGCCAACAGAAGCAACTCGCCGTCGGCAAACAGATACGCGCCATCGGCGAAGTACGCATGGGATATTTCGGTTTGGAGATGGTGCATCCGAAATGCCGCGCGGCAGATGACGACACCCCCTTGCAGCAAAGCCTCACGCCCATCTATCCGACTACGGCGGGACTCGCGCAGCCAGTGTTGCGCAAGCTCATCAACAATGCGCTGGAGACCATCCCGCTCACCGACACCCTACCTGCACCGCTGTTGAAGAGACTGAAGCTTGCAGATTTCGGTGACAGCCTACGTCTGTTGCACAACCCGGCTGCGGATGTCTCGGCGACCGAGCTGGAAGAGCACAACCACGCTGCGTGGCGACGCATCAAGTTCGATGAACTGTTGGCGCAACAACTCTCCATGCGCGTGCATCACCGCGAACGCAGCAAACGCATTGCGCCTGCCCTGCCACCACATCAGAAGTTGACCGCTGCCTTGTTGAAGAAGCTGCCGTTCAAACTCACTGGCGCGCAACAGAAGGTGTGGCAGGAGATCGCGCACGACTTAACACAAGCCCATCCGATGCAACGTCTGCTGCTGGGCGATGTAGGCAGCGGCAAGACCATCGTCGCCGCACTCGCCGCGCTGCAAGCCATCGAGAACGGCTATCAGGTCGCCTTCATGGCACCCACCGAGATACTCGCCGAACAGCATTACCTCAAATTGAGCGAGTGGCTCGTCCCGCTCGGTATCACGCCCGTATGGCTCTCCGGCAGTTTGAAGAAGAAAGAGAAGACCGCCGCCGCAGAGCGCATCGCCACGGGCGACACCTTGCTCGCCATCGGCACGCATGCGCTGTTCCAAGCCTCGGTCGAGTTCAATAAGCTCGGCCTCGTCATCGTGGATGAGCAACACAAGTTCGGCGTGCAGCAGCGCCTCTCCTTGCGCAACAAAGGCGACGAGCCGCATCAACTCATGATGAGCGCCACCCCCATCCCGCGCACCTTGGCGATGAGTTACTACGCCGACCTCGACGTATCCGTCATCGACGAACTGCCGCCCGGACGCACACCCATCGTCACCAAGCTGGTGAGTGATGCGCGCCGCGACGAGGTGTTCGAACGTGTGCGTGCCGCGTGCTTGGCTGGTCGTCAGGCGTATTGGGTGTGTCCGCTCATCGAGGAATCCGATGCACTGGAAGTGGAATTGCAGAACGCCATCGAGACACATCAACAACTGACCGAAGCACTGCCCGAACTGAACGTTGGATTGGCGCATGGCCGCTTACCCCCCGCCGAGAAGGCCGCCGTGATGGCCGCATTCAAAGCAGGCGAGTTGCATCTACTGGTCGCCACCACCGTCATCGAAGTGGGGGTGGATGTGCCCAACGCCAGCTTGATGGTGATCGACCATGCCGAACGCATGGGGCTGGCGCAACTGCATCAACTGCGCGGCCGCGTGGGTCGCGGTGCGGCAGAGAGCATGTGCGTACTGTTATTCATGCAACCCCTTTCCGAGTTGGCGCGCGAACGCTTGAAGGTCATCTACGAAAACACTGACGGCTTCGTCATCGCGCAACAAGACTTACAATTACGCGGCCCGGGCGAACTGCTGGGCGCACGACAGAGCGGCGTGGCGATGTTGCGCTTCGCCGACCTGACCGAAGACGAAGACCTGCTGGAACAGGCGCGACTCACCGCAGACGAACTGCTACGCGACGCACCCGATGTGGCTCGCGCGCACTTACACAGATGGATGGCGAACAAACATGACTTCTTGCAAGTCTGACCGAATCTGGAGCGGCATGGCCTCAGGCTGCGATGCCGCATTGCGCCCGTGGCTGCACGACCACGGCTCACTCACCCAGCGCATCCAACAACGCTGCGAAAAGTTTTCCGTGCAACCCGTGCGCAGCGGCTTGGCGCGTATCGCATTCGACGAAGCCACGATACTCGGCATCGCACCGCATCACCTCGCCTACTCGCGCGAAGTGTTCCTGCTTGCCGATGGCGAACCCGTGGTGTTCGCTCACAGCACCACAGCCAGCAACCATCTGCGCGGGGCATGGAAAGCGATGAGCGGACTGGGCAACCGTTCACTTGGCTCTTTGCTGTTCACCCATCCGCTAGTGATACGCCAGCCGCTACGTTTCAAAGCATTACGTTCGCATCACCCGCTCTATCGCAGCGCCACACAAAACTTGGAGAGCGCTTCAGACACCCTGTGGGCGCGCCGCTCGCTGTTCTCACTGCATGGCGTGCCGCTGTTGGTGACGGAAGTGTTCTTGCCGCAGATATTGAAGCTCAAGTAGGTCCGCAGGTTAAAATGGCGACATGAAAATTGCCGAACGTCTCCACCTCTACATCCAACTCACCCGCCTGCATCGCCCCATCGGCATCTTGCTGTTGCTTTGGCCGACACTGTGGGCGGTGTGGATCGCAAGCAAGGGGCATCCTTCGTGGCTCGTGCTCATCATCTTCACCCTTGGCACGGTGTTGATGCGCTCCGCCGGATGCGCGGTGAACGACTACGCCGACCGCCACATCGACAAGCATGTGAAGCGCACGCAAGACCGCCCGCTCACCAGCGGCAAAGTGAGTGAACGCGAGACCTTGTGGCTCGCTGTCATATTGGCACTGACAGCCTTCGCACTCATCCTGCCGCTCAATCCGCTGACTTGGCTATTGGCTTTCCCCGCTGTGTTCCTCGCCGCAAGCTATCCCTTCACCAAACGCTTCTTCGCCATCCCGCAAGCCTACCTCGGCATCGCCTTCGGCTTCGGCATCCCCATGGCGTTCGCCGCCACGCTCGGCCACGTACCACCTGTCGCGTGGGTGCTACTGCTCGCTAACGTGTTCTGGGCGATCGCTTATGACACCGAGTATGCGATGGTAGATAGAGACGACGACATCCATCTCGACATCCATTCCTCCGCCTTGTTCTTCGGCAAATATGATGTCATCGCCGTCATGGTGTGCTACCACCTCACCTTGCTGTTGTTGGCGATAGCGGGATTGATGGCCGACCTAGGACAGCTCTACTTCGTCGGCCTCATCGTCGCGTATGGCATCGCATGGCATCACTACTCGCTCATCAAAGAAAGAAGCCGCGACAAATGCTTCGCGGCTTTCTTACACAACAACTGGATCGGGGCGGCGGTGTTTGCGGGGGTGGTGGCGGATCATTTGGTGCGCTGATGCCTGACACCCCATTGCCCCCTGACAATCATTCGAGCAACGAGCCTATCTGCACATCAATGGACACGACGGATAACAAGCCTGCAGATGAAATCATGTGCCATTGCAGCGGCACCAAGCGGGACAA